>JBFWQE010000038.1:0-39737 GCA_050249615.1 Vicinamibacterales bacterium | reverse complement strand
CAGGTCCGCACAGGCCCTTCGGGCTGCGAGCGCTTTCTGGTGCACGAGCCTCACGCGCGCTGGTTGGTGCATCCCGGAGACCCGCGCGCGAAAAGGCAGAGCGCTCCCATGGGCCGCAGACTGTATGTTGGCAACCTTCCCTACAAGACCACCGATGAAGATCTGACGGAGCTGTTCAGCCGGGCTGGCGCCGTGGACAATGTGCGCGTGATGCGCGACCAGGCGACGGGTCGTGCCCGAGGCTTCGCGTTCGTCGAGATGGTGAGCGACGAGGATGCCCAGAAGGCTATCGAGCAGTTCCATGAGTACGAGATGGAAGGCCGGGCCCTCGTCGTCAACGAGGCTCGTCCGAAGGAGTCGGGCGGGTTCGGCGGCGGCGGCCGCGGTGGATACGGCGGCGGCGGTGGTGGCGGTCGTCGCGAGCCGCGGTGGTAGGGAAGCTGGTTCTCGGGTTCTCGGGTTCTCGGGTTCTCGGGTTCTCAAGTTCTCCGCCATCTGCGTCCGCGAGAGCGGTCCACGTGCCCAGAACCCGAGAACCCCGAGAACCTCGAGAACCTCGAGAACCCGAGAACCTGAGAACCCGAGAACCCGAGAACCTGAGAACCCCAGAACCTCCAGTATTTCACCGTGATCCTTGTCGGCACTTCCGGCTACAACTACCCTGAGTGGAAGGGCAGCTTCTACCCCGAGGATCTGCCCGCCGCGAAGATGCTGGCGTACTATGCCGACCGTTTCCCGACCGTTGAAATCAACTACACCTTCTATCGCATGCCCACGCCGAAGCTGGTGGCCGGGTGGTGCGCGCAGGTGCCGGCCGGCTTTCGCTTCACGTTGAAGGCGCCGCGGCGCATCACGCATGACCGGAAGCTCCGGCCGGCGGACGTCGCCGACGCGGTCAGGGGCTTCGTCACGGCCGCGGCCGAGCTCGGGCCCCGCATGGGCGCCCTGCTGTTCCAGCTGCCGCCCACCTTCAAGAAGGACACGGCGCTGCTCGCCGAGTTCCTCACGCTGCTGCCTCCCCGCGTGACGGCGGCCTTCGAGTTCCGTCACGACTCGTGGCTGGCCGACGACGTGTACGAGTGCCTTCGGGCACGCAACGTCGCGTTGTGCATCGCGGACAGCGACAAGCGCGACACGCCCGTCATCACCACGGCCGATTACGCGTACCTCCGCCTGCGCGATGAAGGATACGAGACCGAAGACATCCACCGGTGGGCCGACGTCGCCCGCGACCTCGGGGCCCGCTGCCGTGACGTGTTCGTGTACTTCAAGCACGAGGACGAGGGCAAGGGGGCGGCGTTCGGTCAGTTGATGATGGAGCGGCTCGGTCGTTGACGGGAGCCGGGAGTCCCTCGACTTCGCTCGGGACAGGTCGGGAGCGGGGAACCGGACGCCGCAGCTACGACGTCATCATCGTGGGCGCCGGCGGCATGGGGACGGCCGCGGCGGCGCACCTGGCGGCGCGGGGACAGCGCGTCCTCGTGCTCGAGCGCTACATCCTCGCCCACGACCGCGGGTCCTCGCATGGGCTGACGCGCATCATCCGGCTCGCCTACTTCGAACACCCTTCCTACGTCCCGTTGCTGCGCCGCGCCTTCGAGCTGTGGCGGGCTCTCGAGGCGAGGGCCGGTGAGCGATTGCTGCACGTCACCGGTTCGCTCGACGTCGGCACCGCCGGCGGCCAGGTGTTCGAGGGCTCGCGTCGCTCGTGCCTCGAGCACGACCTGCCCCACGAGGTGCTCGGCGGCCGAGACCTGCGGGCGCGGTTTCCCGCGTGGCGTATCGACGACGAGGCCGCCGCGGTGTTCCAGCCGGACGGAGGATTCCTGCTGCCCGAGCGGTGCATCCTCGCCCATGCGCGCTGGGCCGCCGAGGCTGGCGCCGTCGTCCGCACCGGCGAGCCGGTCATCGCGTGGGAGGCCCAGGGCGACGGTGTCCAGGTGCGGACGTCCGCCGGCATGTACCGGGCGGCGCAGGTGGTGCTGGCTGCTGGCGCCTGGATGGGGGGATTGCTGCCGGACCTGGCCTCGCTCATGAAGCCGGAGCGACAGGTCCTGGGGTGGTTTGCCATTGCCGACCGCGATTCGTTCGCACCGGCACGGTTTCCGGTCTTCGTCCACGAGACGCCCGCGGGCATCTACTATGGGTTCCCCGAGCACGGCGTGCCCGGCTTCAAGATCGGGAAGTACCACCACCGGAGGCAGACCGTGGATCCCGATGCGCTGGACCGGGGGTGTCACGCGGAGGACGAGGCGGCGCTTCGCGACGAGATCTCGCGCCACTTCCCGCTCGCGAGCGGCCGGTTGCTGCAGGCCAGTGCCTGCATGTTCACCAATTCACCGGACGAGCACTTCATCATCGACCGGCATCCGCGCGCTCCGGCAGTCCTGATCGTCTCCCCGTGTTCGGGGCATGGCTTCAAGTTCTGTTCGGTCGTGGGAGAGATCGTGGCGGACCTGGTCACCCGCGACACCACGACACACGACATCTCGGCGTTCCGCCTGGCGCGCCTGCGGAGGCACCCCAGCGCCGGGTGATGACCTGGCGCCGAAGGCGCGGCGCTGACCCGCTTCGGTGCGCATGACGGTCGAGTTCGGCTGGGGCATAATGCGTCGGTCGAGGAGGTGCCCGTGACTCGAGCCTGCCGTCTCGCCACGATCCTGATCGCGGGGTGCGTCACCGCAGCGCCCGTGGACGCCCGCCAGGCGCCCGCCGTCGCCCGGCCCGCCGAGGCTTCGGCCACGCCCGGCGACTATGCCCGTGACGAGTCGTGGCTCTGTCGGCCAGGTCGCGAGGACGCCTGCGCGATCGACCTCACGACGATGGTGGTTGCCGCGGACGGCACCACGACGCGGGAAGCGTGGGCAGGTAATCCCAGGGCGCCCATCGACTGCTTCTACGTCTATCCCACGGTATCGCGGGACCCGTCCACGTACAGCGACATGACGATGGGCGAGGAGGAGCGCAACGTCGTTCGCCAGCAGCTTGCGCGGTTCGGGTCCCAGTGCCGGCTGTTCGCGCCGATGTACCGCCAGGTCACCCTGCGGGGGCTGCGGGAACGTCTCGCCGGTTCGGGCCTCGAGCTGAATCGCGGCTCCGGTTACGACGACGTGCGAGCCGCCTGGAATCATTACCTGACGCGCGACAACAGCGGACGCGGTGTCGTGCTCATCGGGCACTCGCAGGGAGCGATGGTGCTGACCCGGCTGATTCGCGAAGAGATCGATGGCCAGCCCGTGCACAGGCGCCTGGTCTCGGCCATCCTCCTCGGCACCAGCCTGCCGGTCCCGAAAGGAATGGACGTGGGCGGGGCGTTCCAACGGGTTCCCCTGTGCCGGGCTGCGGATCAGATCGGCTGCGTCATCACCTATGCGTCGTTTCGATCAACTCTGCCGCCGCCGGCCAACACGCGGTTCGGCCGCGTGCAGGAGGAGGGCATGGAGGCCGGCTGCACCAACCCGGCGGCGTTGGCGGGCGGCAGCGGCCCCCTCCACGCGTATCTCACCAACCGGGGAAGCCTGATCGCCCAGTCAGCGCCGCAGAGCCCGCGCTGGACCGCCGACGGCGCGGCGATCGAGACGCCGTTCGTGAGCGTGCCGGGTCTGCTCTCCGCGCGCTGCGCCTCGAACGAGCACGCGACTTTCCTGGAGGTCACCGTCGAGGCCGATCCCGCCGACGCCCGTGCCGACGACATCCCGGGCGATCTCGGAGGCCCCGGCCGCGTCCAGGCCGATTGGGGCCTGCACCTCGTGGACGTCAACATCGCGATGGGCAACCTCGTGAACATCGTCGGCCGCCAGGCGAAGGCGTACCTGGCGAAGGCGCGGCGCTGAAAGAACGCCCGGCACCGCCGGCGCGCGCGGACTCGCGGGCGATGGGCGGGGCCGACGGCAGGGCGTAGTTCGCCGTGACGATACAATGAGCCACGATGACGATTCGCGTGCTCGCCGCAAGTCTGCTGATCGGCGCCGCTTCGCTCGCGGCGTGCTCTCGTGCACCTCGGGTGACCCCTGCTGACACCCTGCTCATCAACGGGCGCGTCTACACCTTTGGGTGGGGCGAGCCCGCTGTGGACGGGACGCCCGCGGCTGACGCGCCACACGGCCCTGATGGATGGCGCCCCGACGCGGAGGCGCTGGCCGTTCGTGGCGGCCGCATTGTCTTTGTCGGCACCTCGAAGGACGCCGAGGCCTACCACGGGCCCTCGACGCGTGTCATCGACCTCGCGGGCGACACCGCGCTGCCGGGCCTCGTCGACTCGCACGCCCACATCTTCGAGCTGGGGCAGATGGAGACCTACCTCGATCTGACCGGTGTCGCCACCGAAGCCGAGGCCGTGGACCGGGTGGTGGCCTTCGCGGCGAAGGTGCCGAAGGGCGAATGGATCGTGGGCCGCGGGTGGGACGAAGGCGCGTGGGCGAGCCGCTATCCCACGATGGCCCTGCTCAGTGAGAAAGTGCCCGACCATCCGGTCGTCCTCGCCAGCCTCCACGGGTTCGCGGTGTGGGGCAACCGGCTGGCCTTCGAGCAGGCGAAGATCACGCGCGCGACCACCGCCCCGACTGGCGGCATCATCCTCAAGGATGCGAGAGGCGAGCCCACCGGAACGCTGCTCAATCGGGCCACGCCGCTCCTGCAGGGGGCCATCCCGGCGCCGACGCCGGAGCAGGCCAGGGCATGGGTGCTGGCGGGCCTTCGCCGGATGGCCCGCGATGGCTACGTCGCCATCCATGAGGCCGGCGCGGACGCGCGGATGATGCGGGCGCTCGAATCGCTCCGCGCGGACGGACAGTTGCCCGTCCGCGTGTATGCGATGCTCTCGGCGCGGGAGCCGGATCTGTGCCGCGCGTGGATGGCGCGCGGGCCGCTCGTGGATCCCGAGGGGATGCTGACGGTGCGGTCGGTCAAGGCGTACTACGACGGCTCGCTGGGGTCGCGCGGCGCGCGGCTGCTCGACGACTACGCCGACCAGTCGGGACACCGTGGCGTGAGCGGCGGCGGGTACGGCTTCGACCGGGCCATCGTTGCCGAGATGATGAAGGCAGGATTCCAGGTCGGCATCCACGCCATCGGCGATGCCGGGAACCGCGAGACGCTCGAGTTCATCCAGGCGGTCGAGGGCGAGAAGGCGGAGGTTCGCGCCAACCGGAATCGCATCGAGCACGCCCAGGTCGTGCACCCGGACGATTTCCCGCGCTTCCGCTCGCTCGAGGTGATCGCCTCCATGGAGCCGCCCCATGCGGTGGAGGACAAGGCCTGGGCGGAGGATCGGCTGGGCCCCGAGCGCGTGAAGGGCGCGTACGCCTGGCGGACGTTCCGGCGGAACGGCGTGCGGTTGATCTTCAACTCCGACCTGACCGGCTCGGATCACGACATCTTCTACGGCCTGCACTCGGCCATCACGCGGCGGGACAAGAGCCTGCAGCCGTCGGGCGGCTGGTACCCGGAGCAGCGCATGACCCCCGAGGAGGCCGTGCGCGGCTACTCGACGTGGGCGGCATTCGCATCGTTCACCGAGGAGGAGACCGGCGTCCTGGCCGCGGGGCGCTGGGCCGACATCACCGTGATGGACATCGATCCTCTCGTGGCCGGCACGGCACGGCCGGACGACCTGCTCAAAGGCAGCATCAGGCTGACAATGGTCGGCGGCCGTGTGGTGCACGAGGCGGGCCGCTGATGCGACCGGTGAGGAGTTCGACGATGCGCGCGTGTGTGCTCGGAATTACGATCTTCGCGCTGGCGTGCACGGCGGCGCCCAACCAGGCGGCTCCCGCGGGGGAGCAGCCCGCGCCTCGCGTGGACGTCGTGGAACTGAGCGCAGCGGCAGCGCGGGAACGGCTGGCATCCGGCGCACTCACCTCGCGCGCGTTGACCGAGGCCTACCTGGATCGCATCGCCGCCGTGGACAAGGCGGGGCCGGCCATCAACTCCGTGATCGAGATCAACCCCGACGCCCTGAAGGACGCGGACGTGCTCGACGCCGAGCGGAAGGCGGGCAGGGTCCGCGGGCCGCTGCACGGACTGCCCGTCCTGATCAAAGACAACATCGATGCCGTGGGAATGGTCAACTCGGCAGGCTCCCTGGCGCTGGCCAACCACCGGCCGAAAGAAGACGCGTTCATCGTCACGCGCCTGCGCGACGCGGGGGCCGTCATCCTGGGAAAAGCCAACCTCAGCGAGTGGGCGAATTTCCGCTCGACGCGTTCCACCTCCGGCTGGAGTTCGCGCGGTGGCCAGACGAGGAACCCGTACGTGCTGGATCGCAACCCGTGCGGATCGAGCGCCGGATCGGGCGCTGCGGTCGCGGCGAGCCTGGCCGCGGTCGGCGTGGGCACCGAGACCGACGGCAGCATCATCTGCCCGGCGTCGGTCAACGGGACCGTCGGCCTCAAGCCAACGGTCGGCGTCGTGAGCCGGACCGGCATCATCCCGATTTCCATCTCGCAGGACACCGCCGGGCCGATGGGGCGCACGGTGACCGACGTCGCGATACTGATGAACGCGCTGGCCGCCGTCGATACCGCCGACCCGGCGGGACCCGCGGCCGAGGGAAAGATCCCCGCCGACTACACGGCCGTTCTCACCGCGGATGCGCTGAAGGGCAGGCGGCTCGGGCTCGTGCGACAGGCCATGGGATACCATCCCGATGTGGATGCGTCGATGGAGCGCGCGGTGGCGGCACTGGCGGCCGCCGGCGCCGAAGTCGTCGACGTGACCGTGCCCGGCTACAACCGCTGGAACGACGCGGAGATGCAGGTGCTGCTGTACGAGTTCAAGGATGGCCTGAACGCCTACCTGCGAAAGAGCGGGGCGCCGCACGCGTCGCTCGAGGCGCTGATCCAGTGGAACCTGGCGCACAAGGAGAAGGCCATGCCGTTCTTCGGCCAGGAGCTGTTCGAGCAGGCGCAGGCCAAGGGGCCCCTGACCGATCCGGCCTATGTCAAGGCGCGGGATGGTGCCCGGCGCATGGCCGGAAGCGCGGGCCTCGTCGCCGCGCTCGACGCCGGCCGGCTGGATGCGTTGATTGCCCCGAGCACGGGACCGGCATGGCCCACGGACCACGTGCTGGGGGATCATTTCAGCGGCGCTGGCTACGGCATGGCTGCGGTGGCCGGCACGCCAAGCCTGACCGTGCCGATGGGCGAGGTGCGCGGTCTCCCGCTCGGGATCACGTTCATGGGACGTGCCTACACCGAGGCCGAGCTGCTGGCCATGGGTTTCGCGTTCGAACAGGCGACGAAGGCGCGCAAGGCGCCGTCGTTCGTCCCGACGCTGGCGCCGTGACGCGGCCCGGCGGCCACAGATGACCGAAGGCCGGACGCCAGTTTCCTGGCTGCTCGACAACGCGGACCTGCTCCCGGCCCGCGGCGGGCTGGCGCTCGACGTCGCCTGCGGCCGGGGCCGGCATGCGCTCTGGCTGGCGCGCGCCGGGTTCCGCGTGCGGGCGCTCGACCGCAATGCCGGGGCTCTGGAGACCCTGTGTGCCGAGGCGGCCCGGCTCGGCCTGGCCATCGAGTGCGAGGCCATCGACCTCGAAACGGATCCGCCTCCCGATCTCGGTGCCGCTCGCTACGACGCCATCGTCGTCTTCAACTACCTGCACCGGCCGTTGATGCCGGTGCTCCGCCACGCGCTGGCCGTCGGGGGCCGTCTCTTCTACGAGACCTTCACGGTAGACCAGGCCGCGCGCGGACGTCCGAGCAATCCACACTTCCTCCTCGGACCGGGCGAGCTGCGCTCGCTCGTCGCGCCGCTGCACGTGCTGCGGTATCGCGAGGTCGACGTGGAGGGCCGATGCGTGGCATCGGTGGTGGCAGAGCGACGGGCCTGATTACGAGACGGGATGTCCCGTCACTTCACCCAGTCCGGAACGACCCCGAGTTCCACGCCGAAGATCAGCGGCGCGATGAGCAGGACCAGGCCCACGAGGATGGGCACGAGCATCACGTTGAGCCACAGCCCCGCCCGTGCCATCTGCGGCAGCTCGATCCGCCCGCTGCCGTAGACGATGGCGTTCGGCGGCGTGCCGACGGGCAGCATATACGAGCAGTTGGCGGCGAGCGCCGTCGGGATCAGGAAGATGAGCGGGTTCTCGCCCAGGCTGAGGGCGAGCGCGGCGGCCACGGGCAGGAATGTGGCAGCCGTCGCCGTGTTGCTGGTGAGCTCGGTCAGCATCAGGATGCCGAAGCAGACGATGCAGAGGATGAGGACCATCGGGAATCCCTCGAGCGTGGTCGAGAGCGCGCCGAGGTAGGCGGAGACCCCGTGCCGCTCGATGTTGCCGGCCAGGCTGAGGCCGCCGCCGAAGAGCAGCAGGACCTCCCACGGCAGCGTGCGCGTCGCCGCCCAGTGCATGACGAACTCGCCCCGGCGGAGGTTCACGGGAATCATGAAGAGCGCCAGCCCGCCGGCCATGGCGACGGTCGTGTCGGACACGAGGGGAAAGCGGCGCGCCAGCAGCGGCTGGAAGATCCAGGCCAGCGCGGTCAGCACGAAGACCACGGCCACGGCGGATTCGCCACGGCTGAAGCGCCCGAGCCCCGCGCGCTCGCGCGCGATCAGGTCGCGCATGCCGGGGATCTCGCCGCGCTCGAGGCGAAAGGAGATGCGCGTCAGCACCAGGTACACCACGGGCAGGGCGATGATCACGATGGGCACGCCCAGGAGCATCCATCGTCCGAAGCCGACATCGAAGCCGTATTGCTCGCTGAGGTAGGCCGCCAGCAGCGCGTTGGGCGGCGTCCCGATGAGGGTGGCCATGCCGCCGGTCGTGGATCCATAGGCGACCGAGAGGAGGAGCGCGGCGGCGAAGCCGCGCGAGGCGAGCGAGGCTCCCGGCCCGTCTGGCAGCAGATGCACCACCGAGAGCGCGATGGGCAGCATCATGAGCGCGGTCGCGGTGTTGCTCACCCACATGCTGATCGCCGCCGAGGCGAGCAGGAAGCCGCCGACGATGCGCGAGGGCTCGGCGCCCACCACGGCAATGAGGTTGATCGCGACGCGCCGGTGGAGGTTCCACCGCTGCATCGCGATCGCGATGAGGAATCCGCCCAGGAACAGGAAGATGATGGGGTTGGCGAACGGAGCCGCCGTCTCCTGTATGTTTCCGAGGCCGAGGGCGGGGAAGAGCACCAGCGGCAGCAGGGCCGTGGCGGGGATCGGGATGGGCTCCGTGATCCAGAACAGCGCCATCAGCGCCGCTGCTCCTGCCGTTCGCCATCCGAGCACGGTCAGGCCCTCGGGCGGGGCCGTCACGACCGTGACGAGCAGCGCCGAGAGCCCGAGCACCCAGCCGGCCCATCGTCTCGGGCCGTACGCGCCTTCAGGAAGGTCGGAGCTTTCGAAGTCGGGGTGCGCGGACGGGTCGGAGGGCTGCGTGTCGGCCGTGGGCATGTCGAGTCGGGTGAGGAGAAGCGGGCGGACGAAGGGCCGCAGGCGTTCGACCGCGGCCCTGAAGCCAGCGGCTAGCGAGCGGGTTCCGGCAGGAAGACGGCGTCACCGCGCGCGGCGACCAGCCGATCGATGTCCTGCTGCATGCGATCGCGGCGCTCGAGGATGGCGCGCTGCTCGGAGCGTCCCATCCATCGGCCGACAGTGGCCTGCAGCGTGGCGCCGTCCAGCGCGCGGAACTTGTCCCACAGCCCCCGATCGACGTTGTCCATGCGGTGCACCAGGGTCTTCATCGTGGTGAACGAGCGCGAGTGGTCGATGAGAATCAGGTGCCAGTCGCCGTCCACCAGCCAATTGCCCAGGTTCGGGTCCTTGTTGGCGATGAGGTTGTCGAACATCTTGGCGCGGACGATCTGGCGGGTCCACGCGGGGATGCGGGCGGAGGGCGGCCCGGGGACGCCCGCCTGCCCGGGCACGCCTCCCATCTCCTTGAAGCTTCGCGTGGGAGCCGCCCAGAGCACCGCGGCCCCGAACTCACGCGCGACTTCACGCTCGACAGTGGGCGGGACCATGTGCAGCTCGAACAGCTTGTCGAGCTCGTATGCGGCGATCTCGGACCGGTAGCTTTCCCAGAAGCCGTTCCTGACGCCGGGTTTGAGGGGCTTCCACGCCATGCTTTCAGCCAGCCCGCCTGGCGCAAAGTAAGCCCGGCTCGGCCGCGTGACCCCGACGGGGACTTCCTTCAGAGAGGACACGGCGGCTGTCTTCAGGAACTGCTCGAATTCACCCGCGCGGCCCACCCAGACCTGGGCGCAGGCGCCCGCGGCCGCAGGTGCGGGAGACGATGGTGCCGGCACTGCGGGTCCCTGTGCCCAGAGCGCGAGCGAACCGACGGTCAGGCACGACAGCAGGACGACGGCGGGGATGCCCATCACGACAGCCTCCCGGAAACGCTTCTGCGAGGTGAGAGGACGGCCACCAACGCGCGCAGGATACCCCAAAAGGGAAGTGAAGATGAAAGTGAGAAGGCAGAAGGCAGGGGGAAACGGGCTAGACGTGGCGTCCGAGGAAATCGACGACGGCGCGTTCCGCGAAGTAGCCATCGTAGCCGTTCGGCTCCTCGACGAACGCGCAGTGGCCGCCGAACGGCGTGACGACGGCCCTGACGTGGGGATTGGCCCGAAGGGGCTCGGCGCCGAAGATCTCCGGCGGCACGAAGGGATCATCGGCCGCGCTGAGGACCAGGGCAGGGCGCGCCACGTGCTCGACGACGCGCATGGCGCTGGCGCGGTGGTAGTAGTCGCTCGCGTCGTCGAAGCCGTGATGAGGCGCGGTGTAGCGCTCGTCGAACGCGCGGATGGACCAGATCTTCCAGAGCCCGTTCAGGTCGAAGGCGCCGGGGAAGGCGCGCACCTTCCGGCGCATGCGGCGCTGGAGGTTGAAGCAGAAGTTCCACTCGTAGACGCGGTTGGCCGGGCGCTCGATGGCGCGCACGCAGGCCTCGAGCTCCAGCACGGGCGAGACCGCGCAGAATGCCTTCGCCTCGGGGAGGATGTCCCTGCCGAGCTCGCCGGCCAGCTTCATCGCCAGGTTGCCGCCGAGTGAGTAGCCGGCGACGCCGAAACGGTCCAGGCCGTCCTTCTCACGGAGTTCCGTCAGGACGAAGCGTGGGTCTGCGGTCAGGCCCGAGTGGTAGAGGCCGCGCGAAAGGTGTTCGGTGCCCCCGCAGTTGCGCTGGTTCAGCCGTACCACGTTGAAGCCGCGGGTCCAGGCCTTCTCGGCCATGCCCAGCACGTAGTGTGCCTGGCTCGACGCCTCCAGGCCGTGGAGCAGGAGCACGGTGGGGTGGGACGCCCGGTCGGGCTGCCAGTGGCAGTGCGCCAGGACACGGGCATCCGGTGCGACGTCGAAGTAGCGCGCTTCGGCCGCGGGCAAACGGGGGAACCGGCGGGGGCGGCCCCAGGCGTAGAGGGTCATCCGGTGCCCGCCAGCCCATCCGGAGAGCGGATTGAAGGTGAGAGTGCCTGCCTGCACGAACCTCTTCATTGTAACGTCCGCTACAATCCTTGGCGGCGGCCGGGTCGCGGTCGCGGAGGGACACGCATGACACGCACGAGACACACGACCTGGATGCTGGCGGCGGTGCTGCTGGCCAGTGCTCCCGCATTGGCGCAGACACCGGGGGCCGCGGCGCCACCGGACAGCCCGCGGCTGATCGCGCAGAAGCAGGAAGCCGTCAAGGGCGTCGACGAGCTCGCGAAGCTGGCGCAGGAGATGGTGGATTCCGTCTTCAGCTTCGGCGAGCTCGGCATGCAGGAGGTGGAGACCTCGAAGTACCTGACGGGACAGCTCGAGAAGTTCGGCTTCACGGTGACGCGGGGGCAGTCGGGGATCCCGACGGCCTGGGTCGCAACGTGGGGATCGGGCAAGCCCGTCATCGCCCTCGGGTCGGACATCGATGGCATCCCGCAGGCGTCGCAGAAGCCCGGCGTCGCCTACCACGACCCGATCGTCGAGGGCGCGCCGGGCCACGGCGAGGGCCACAACACCGGCATGCCGCTCAACATCGTCGCGGCGATCGCGGTGAAGAGGATCATGGAGCGCGACAAGCTGCCGGGCACGCTCATGATCTGGCCGGGCGTCGCCGAAGAGCTCGTCGCGTCGAAGGCGTGGTTCGTGCGCGACGGCATGTTCAAGGACGTGGACGTGAACCTCTTCACGCACGTCGGCGGCAACCTGGGCGTGTCGTGGGGCCAGGCGGGCGGCACCGGCCTCGTCTCGGTGGAATACACCTTCGAGGGCGAGACGGCGCACAGCGCCGGCGCGCCGTGGCGCGGCCGCTCCGCGCTCGACGCCGTGGAGCTGATGAGCGCCGCCTGGAACTATCGCCGCGAGCACCTGCGACTCCAGCAGCGCTCGCACTCGGTGATCACCAACGGCGGCGACCAGCCGAACGTCGTCCCGCGCAACGCGAGCATCTGGTTCTACTTCCGCGAGATCGACCAGCCGCACATCAAGGAGCTGTGGGACATCGGCAACCAGATCGCCGAGGGCGCGGCGCTGATGACCAACACGAAGTGGACCTCGCGGATCCTCGGCACCGCCTATCCGAGGCACTTCAACAAGACGGTGGCCGAGACGATGTACGCCAACATCCAGAAGGTCGGGCTGCCGGAGTGGAGCGAGGCCGACCAGACTCTGGCGAAGGCGCTGCAGAAGGAACTGGGCAACGCCACGCAGCCCGGCCTGGCCACCAAGCTGAACGAGCTCGGTCAGCCGACGGATCCCGCGCGCAACATGGGCGGCGGCTCCGACGACATCGGCGACATTTCGTGGAACATGCCGACGGTGACGCTGAGTTACCCGGCGAACATCCCCGGCCTGCCCGGCCACAACTGGTCGAGCGCCATCGCCAGCGCGACGCCGATCGCCCACAAGGGCGTCGTGGCAGGCGCGAAGGTCCAGGCCATGACCATCCTCGACCTGCTCACGAAGCCCGAGCTCGTCAAGCAGGCGTGGGACTACTTCAACAACGTCCAGACGAAGGACGTGAAGTACATCCCGTTCATCGCGAAAGACACGCCGGCTCCGACGCACCTGAACACGGCGATCCTCTCGAAGTACCGTGAGCAGATGCGGAAGTACTACTACGACCCCACGAAGTACTCGACTTACCTGGAGCAGCTCGGCATCACGTATCCGACGGTGCGGACGACGCCGAAGTGAGACAATCGCGTTCGGAGTCGTCCCTCGGCGAGGCGCGGGGCGACCCTGAGCGCAGTCGAAGGGTCGGGAGTCGGGATGATCCCTTCAACGTTTGCGCAAGAGCTGGTGAAGCGGCTGTCTGCCATCCTGCCCGACGGGTACGCCGCGCGGGCGGAGGGCGACACGATTCACGTGGACACGCCGGATGGCCCCGGCGCCTCCACATCGGTCGGGCACCTGGATCCGGTCGAGGCCGAGGCCGAGGACTACGCCGATGCCGCCTGGAACGTCCTGAGCATGGCGCAGGACGTGGTCAGCGAATCGACGGCCGACCCGTGGCCGGCGCCCCTCGTGGGTGCCGGCGCAGATCTACCCGACCCGGGCACCCGGGCGGATGACGGCGTCATCCGGCTGTGGTTCGGCGCCGAGGAATCGCCCGTGCTCAGCCTGCCGCCGATCGCCCTCGACGCGGACACAGACAGGTAGTCACAGGGCCGCAGATTCGCACATGGGCACGAGCCCGCAGATGCGCAGATAGTCACAAGGCCGCTGGTGGGCTGATAGCGTTGCAGCCCCAGCGCACCGTCGCCTCGGCTGGCCGGCATCTGCGCCTGACCCGTTCCGGGCCGGCGCAATCTGCGCCCCTGTTCCTATCTGCGCATCTGCGGCCCATCTGCGGCATCTGCGGCCTGCGCCCGCCATCGGTGTTCAGAGGCCGGTCTTGAGATACCTGCCGAGCGCGGCCAGCAGGCGATCGACTTCCGCCGGGCTGTTGTAGAAGTGCGGCGACACGCGGATGCCGGGGCGATCCTTCCCGCCACGCGTCGTGATGGCCACCTTGTCCCTCTCGTAGAGCGCGGTGGCCAGCCTGCCCGCATCGAGCGAGCCGGGTACGAACGACACGACGGCCACGCGCCGTTCCGCGACCGGAGAGGTCCAGACCTTCACGTCCGGCAGTTTCGCGAGGCCTTCCATCAGCTGCGTCGTCAGCGCGCGCGCACGCTGCTCGATGGCGGCGCGCCCGACCTTCGTCTGGAACGCCAGCGCCTCGCGGAAGGCGATCATCGTCGCCTCGTCGCGCTGCCCGAACCCCTCGAAAGTCCGCGAGAAACCGACCGCGCCCGGGTAGGCGCTGTAGATGCTCGGCCACAGCCGATCCTGCACCGCCTTGTTCACGTAGAGGACGCCACACTCCCGGGCGCCGCAGGGCCACTTGTGCGCGCTGCCCGTGTAGAAGTCGGGCTGTATGTCCGCGAGGTTGACGTCCAGCAGGCCGAAGCTCTGCGCGCCGTCCACCAGCGACAGCACGCCGCGCTCGCGGGCGATGCGGCAGAGCGCGCGGGCCGGCATGTAGTCGCCGACGGTGCTGGTGAGGTGCGTGAACGCAATCACCTTCGTCCGCGGCGTGATGGCACGCGTGAACGCCTCCTCGTAGTACCCGGCCCCGGGGTGCGGGTTCTTCTGCTCGATCGTGACGATGGAATACCCGAACCGCTTCGCCTTCTCGCGCCAGGCGTTCAGGTTGCTCGGGTGGTTGTCGGCATGGACGATGACCTCGTCGCCGGCCTTCAGGTCGAGCCCGCTGGACACCATGTTGTTCGACTCGCTGGTGTTGCGCGTGATGATGACTTCCTCCGGGGTGACGCGCAGGAACTCGGCGAGCGCCTTCCGCGTCTGCTCCTTCTCCGGGTACAGCCGCGCCCGGTTGTTCGGCGAGGGGTCCTCATCCACGCTCCGCGTCTCCTTGGTCAGCGTCTCGAGCACGCCGCGCGAGGAGGGGCAGAGGTTGGCGGCGTTCATGACCGCCAGCTCGGATGGCATCACGAACTGCTCCCGGACGCTCGTCCAGAACGCCTCTCCGGCCGCCGCCCCGCCCGGCGACAGCGAGGTCGCCGGCGCCGACTGGGTGGCCCACACCGGATCCGCAAAGAGGGCCGCCGAACCGCCAAGGGCGAACAAGCGGGTGAAGTCGCGACGCGAAACAGGTGCTGCCATACGTGCCTCCGTTGGTGCGGGGCATTGTACGCGAATCGGGTTCTCAGGTTCTCAGGTTCTCGGGTTCTCAGGTTCTCGGGTTCCCAGGTTCTCGGGTTCGGGGGGTCTCGGGTTCGGGGGTTCTCAGGTTCTCGGGTTCTCGGGAACGCGGGTTCGCAGGTTCTCGGGAGCTCAGCGCGGGCGCGATAGCGCGTAGATCCGGAAAGGGCCCTCGCGGTGCGCGAGCGGGAGGTCCAGGTCGTGGTCGATGACCAGGTAGTCGAGCCGGTAGCGGGTAGCCAGGGACCGCGCGGCGGCAGCATCGAGCGTGGCGAAGTCGCCGACTGCCTCGCGACGCTCGATTACGCGCGCTGCCGATTCCCGCGCGTAGATGGCCAGGGCCGTGTCCTTCACCTCCTCCAGGAACACGTCCCGGCCGGCGTGCCGGAGCGGCGTGCCGAAACGCCACGCGTGCCCTGGGTCGGCCAGCAGGTGGACGCTGGACGGCTGCTGCTCCGCCCAGTGAATCACCCGCGTCCAGTCGCCGTCGGGCAGGCCCACGGCGATGAGCGGTCGGTCCCCGTGCTCGACGAAGCCGACCCAGATGCCGCGGGCTGCCGCTGCCACGACGAGCACGGCCGCCACGGCCTGCCGCCATCGCGCGGGTGGGCGCGCGAGTGGCCGGGGCGCCTCCACGAGGAGCCAGACGAGTGCGATGGTGCCCAGCAGGTCGAGGATCCAGAAGACGCGGGAGATCTGCAGCTGAACGAACAGCGCGGACCCTGTGGATACCGCGGGCAGCGTGACGAGGAAGCCGCCCAGCAGGACGAGGGCCCCCGCCAGCAGCCCGCGCTCGCGCGGCGACCCCTCATCACGCCTGGCTCGCCACGCCAGCATGCCGATGGCCAGGCCCGCTGTCCCGAGGTTGGCGATCCACGCGCCCGCGGTCCAGTCACGGACCGGGAAGAGGTAGTCCTTCGCCGAGAGGAGCTCGCGCCATTCCGGGTCCATCGGGGACAGGGAGCCCTGCATCGGCCCGCCCAGCAGCAACCACGCGAGCCCGACGAGGCCAACGACGGACAGCAGTCCGACGACTCGCCGCAAGCGCGGCTCGGTGGTCCAGATGGCGGCCGCGAGGAAGAGCACGAAGAACGCCGCCATCGTGGGGTGGAGCAGGCCCGCGGCGAGGATGGCGCCCATGGCGAGCCGTGGCCGACCGCGCAAGTACGTGCCGATGGCCCAGACGCCGATCGCGAAGACGAGCACGCGTGGGTGGAAGTAGCTCTCGAGCGTGTTGACGCCGGTCTTCGTGATGCGGTGGCGCAGTGTCTCCGCGGCGATCAAGGCCCAGGAGGCCAGCGGCGACTGGAAGAGCACGTACCCGAGCCGCCAGAGCGCCACGTAGAGCAGCGCCAGCGTGAGCACGTAGCCGGCCGCGAAGCAGGCCTCGAGGGACCAGCCGGTCGCGCGCATCGTCCCCGCGACGATCTCGTCCACGAAGAAGTAGCGGGCCTGTGGCTCCAGGAGCGCCGTGTCGCGAGGGAACAGCGACGGGTCGAGCCGCTTCAGGACGGCGGGAATGTAGAAGGCCTGATCAGCCGCGCCGAACCGGTATCCGCCCGAGTTGAGCGTCGCCAGCGCGAGGAACGCCAGCGCGCCGGCACCGTGGATCAGCGCTCGCACGTACGCACCCGCTCAGATGGCTTCGTCCGCGCTCGCCCCGTAGATGGATGGGATGGGCACGCCCTGCATACGGAGGTAGACGCTCAGCTGGCCGCGGTGGTGCACCATGTGGTTGAAGACGAAGGTGCGGAGCACGGTGACCTTCGGCATGGTGAACAGCGCCTGCTTCCCCTGGAGGAGCGTCCACGGGGCCATCAGCTCGCCATCGCCGCGGCCCGCGAGCGCCGCACGCGCGGCCGCCACCCGCTCGTCGAACGTCGTGAGCACCGCCTGTCGCGTGGCCGGGGACTGGTCGCCCTCCGGCCGCGGCGTGTTCATGTCGAAGCTGTCCTGCGTGAGGGTGATGCTCACCCAGTGCGGCAGTTCCGCCAGGTGCCCGGCCAGGCGGCCGAGCGCCATGCTCGTCGGATGCGGCTTCCAGTCGAACTGGCCGTCGGGCACGCGCTCCAGCAACTTGCGCGTGACGGCCATCTCACGGTCGAACTCGGGGAGCAGCGTGTCCGAGATGCGCATGCGCGGCATTGTACGCCGGCTCGAGCGGGGGCGGCGGCTTCGGCGCCGGCTTCGGCGCCGGCGGCACCACCGGGACCGGCGGCGCATCGGGAGCCCGCCCGCGTCGGCGCTGCTCTCGCCGTTCCTCGGGTGTGAGCACGGCGCCGCGTGCCACGTGGATGTCGCCGTTGAACGACTGCACCTCGATGCGGGCGCTGCCGCTGCCCAGGGTGAAGTTGAAGCGCTTGCTGCCGCTGTCGCGCGACTGCCCTTCGGGCAACTGGATGGGGAAGTCGGCGGAGAAGTCGCCCTGGAACGTACGGACGAAGACCGTCGCGTTGGCCGCGCCGCCCAGCCCGAGCCGGATGTCGCCGCTGTGCGTCGTCAGGCGATAGGCGCCGCCGTCCCGCACGGTGCCGTTGAACGTGATGTCACCGTTCACGGTGGACGCCTCGAGGTTCGAGGTCTGCGCGTTCTGGACGACGATGTCGCCGTTGGTGGTCTCCGCGGACATGTCGCCGGTGACGTTCGTCAGCCGGATGCCTTCGTTCACCGTCGTCGCCTGGACGCGTCCGCTGGCCTTGTCCACCGTGATGGTCCCCATCACGGATCGGACGGACACCGCGCCCGATCCGCCAACCACGCGGACGTTGCCGTGCACGGTTTCGACGGTGACTTCGGCGCTGGTGCCCTCGATCGCCGCCTCGAGGTAGCTGCCCGACAGGTTCACTGGCATCCAGCGCGGCACGGTGAGCCGGTAGTCCACGAGGCTCGCCGGCCCGCGGGTGGCGCGGCTGCGGATGCGGATCGTCTGCTCCGCGGTCTGGATGTCCACCGACTCCCGCTCGCTGTGCGAAGCCTCCACCTTCACGGCGTCGCGGTCCCACGAGGTCACGATGACCTCGCCCGCATTGTTGGTGAGCACGAGGCGCGTGCCCTTCGTGACCGGAACCTCCTGGGTGGTCCTCGGCGCACTCTCCGGCCCGCCCGGCCTGGCCTGGATGGGCGGCTGCTGGGTTTCGTCCGGGATATTCCCCTGCGCTCCCGCCATCGCGGGCACCAGCGCGCCCAGCAGCACCAGCAACCACGTCCTCGCGCTCATCAATCGCATACGTCGATCCCCTCTACCTGTGTCCGATCTCCGTGTCATCCGCGGCACCTGCGGCCCACCGCTATGCGGCCCACCGCCATGTGCTGTGTGCGCCATCTGCGGCCCACTGCGTGCCATGTGCGCCATCTGCGGCCCACCGCGTCCGCGCCATCCGTGTTCACATCTCGCCCCCGTTCGAGAGCAGCGCCGCCTGCCGTAGCAATTCCAGCTTCCGGCGACGCGCGTCGGCCAGGTGCGAGTTGAGATAGGTGTTGGCCGGGTCGGCATCGAGCGCCGCTCGCGACTGGCGGATCGCGTCGTCGATGGCCGCCAGGTTCCGCTCGAGCACCATCACGGTCTGCGGATCCAGGGTGTCTCGTCCCTGGCGCAGCACCTGTTCGAGGTCCGCCACCGCCGCATCGTAGGCTGCATCGGCAAACGTCGCCCGCTGCACGTCGCCCTGCACGGCGTCGGTCGGCTCGGCCACCGCGCGGATGGCGGCCTCGGGCGTCGCGGGCGCGGGCCGCATGGCCAGCCACGACACGCCCGCGGAGACGGCGATGAGAAGCGTCGCCGCCATGGCGAGCTGCGGCAGCGTGAACGTGAACGACCTCGACGCGCCGAGCCGGGGAGCGACGCGTGCCTCGATCCGCGGCCACAGGTCGCGCTCCGGCGGCACGTCCGCCATCGACTCGATCGCCTGCAACAGCAGATCGTCGTGGCCGAGCGGATCGTCCGCGGCCGGCCCCCGCCGCCGTCGGTCGAAGGCGCCCCCTTCATTCCCCATCTGCGTCATCTGCGTCCTCTGCGGCCCATCTGCGGCTCATCTGCGGCTCATCTGCGGCCTGTCGGCGTTCAGCGCCTGCCGCAGCGCCTGCCTCGCCCGGTGCAGCTGCGACTTCGATGTCCCGGCCGACACGCCCAGCATCCCGGCAATCTCGTCATGCCGGTAGCCCTCCACGTCGTGAAGCACGAAGATCGTCCGTGCGCCCGGCGGCAACCGGTGTATGGCGGCCTCCAGGTCCATGCCCAGGTCGGGTCGCGACCGCGGCGCTGCCGGCGCGACGTCGAGCACGGCCTCGCCGTCCGGCAGGAACCGATCGCGCGCCACACCCAGCGTGCGGAACCGCTCGACAATCACGTTGACGGCCAGCCGGTGAAGCCACGTGCCGAAGGCCGACTCGCCGCGGAACGTGCTCAGCTTCTGCCAGGCGCGGACGAAGACGTCCTGTGTCAGCTCGTCGGCGGCTTCCGGCCCGGCCATGCGGCGTGCAAGGCCGTGCACCCGTGGCACGTGGGCGTGGTACACCCGCTCGAAGGCGGCTGCGTCTCCGTTGGCCGCAAGGACGACGTCGTCCACCGTCATGGCATTGGATGGCGCGTCGGGCTGAAGGGTTGGAACCGGGGGTGGCTCTGGCACCCCCGGGGAACGGGAGCTACTGCGGGCGGGAGAAATCCACCTTCGGCGCCTGCTTGGCGGCCTCGGGTGCCTGGAACAGCGGGTATTCCTTGAAGCCGAAGATGCCCGCCGTGATATTGGACGGGAAGGAGCGCCGCTGCGTGTTGTAGGCCTGGACGGCCTCGTTGTAGCGCATCCGCTCCACCGCAATGCGGTTCTCGGTGCCGGCGAGCTCGTCCATCAGCCGTGCGAATGTCTGGTTCGACTTGAGATCGGGATAGTTCTCGACCACCACCAGCAGGCGGGCCAGGGCCGAGGACTGCTCGTTGGCCGCCGCCATGGTCTGCTCCGGGGTCTGGGCGCCGGCGAGCTTGGCGCGGGAGTCGGCGATGGCGCCGAAGACATCGCGCTCCTGCTGGGCGAAGCCCTTCGTGGTCTCGACCAGGTTCGGGATGAGATCGTTCCGCCGCTGCAGCTGGTTCTCGACCTGGGACCAGCTGGTCTTGATGGCTTCTTCCTGGCTGACGAACGTGTTGTACGAGCAGCCGGAGGAGGCCACCGCGGCCACTGCCAGCGCAAGAGCCGTCACGAGCCGAATCAGCTTCTGCATAACGTCCTTTCTACCATGAGGCCCCGCCGCCGCCGCCGCCGGATCGGCCACCGCCGAACCCGCCGAACCCGCCCGACGAGCCTCCCCATCCACCGCCGCCCCACCCGCCGCCACCCCATCCACCGCCGACGCCAAACGGCCCGACGCCGCTCGACCAGTGGCGATGCCGCCGGCGCGCGCTGACCGATCCGCTGCTCCTGATCAGGCGGTACACGATGTAGAGGAGGATCAGCAGGGTGATGGGACTGATGCGGATTTTCCCCGTCGGCCGCGGCGCGGCGCGTGGCTGCGGCACCTCGAGGGACACGCCGCGCCCGTCGGCGATGCGCTGGGCCACCCTCGCAGCCCCGGCGAGCAGCCCCTGCCCGTAGTCGCCACGCCGGAAGTAGGGCACCATCGTGTCGCGGCTGGTCTCGCCCGCAAATCCGTCCGTGACGAACCCCTCCAGCCCATAGCCCACCTCGATCCGGACCTGGCGATCGTCCACCGCGAGGACCAGGAGCGCGCCGTTGTCGCCCTTGCGCGTGCCGATCCCCTTGCCGTGGTTCTCGAACATCTTTACGGCATAGCTCTGTAGATCCGCGTACGGCTGGAAGGTCCTCACGGTGGCGACGACGAGGACGTCACCGCTGGCCTCCTGGAGGCGCCGGATGAGCGTGTCGAGCTCGGCGGCCGACGCGGGGTCGATGACGCCGGCAAAGTCGTTCACGGGCGCCGTCAGCTCGGGCGGGAGCGGCTGTGCCGTGGCGAGCGACGCCGAGAGCAGCAGCGCGAGCAGCGTCAGTCGGGCCATTGGTCGATCGTGCGGAGCAGGGTGTCCATCGTCGCCAGGTACTCGGGGAAGAGGCGCACGGCGTCCACCCCGGGCGCGGGCTCGGTGGCCAGGGCCAGCACGTCGCCCACGACGCGCGGGTCGAGGCCGGGGCGCGTGGCGGCCCAGTGCGACAGGTCGGCCACGCTCTCTGATGGGGCGCCGTCGAGACGCGCCATCCTCCGGAGCAGCAGGGCGAAGCCCGGCGCCGATCGCCGCACGAGCGCGTCGATGTCGGACGGCCGCCCCGCGTCCTCGATATAGTTCTCGCGGAGGTGCAGCAGGTGGCTGGCCGCCTGCGCCTCGATGGCCCGGCGCAGGTCCCGCGCGTCGATGCCGATGCCGGCGAACGGATCCGTCCCGACCAGCACCACGTGCGTGTCGATGATCTCGCCGTACTCGATGGGGAACGCGTCGAGCGACTGCGCGAATTCGTCGCGCGGCAGCACGAGCGGCGTCGCCGCACCCGCGTGGTGCCAGCGCGCGGCGGCGGCCGCCATCGCGGTCAGGTCGTTGAGTGTCAGCGTCGAAACCAGCGCGAGGCTGTGCGCCTGCTCGTGCGAATGGCGACCGTAGGCGACCACGGCCTCGAGCCGGGCGCCGAAAATGCGTTGCAGGTCGGCCACGACGGGGTCGAGCCGGGCGCGGATGGCCGTGTCCATTCCCAGTAGTCTATGACGGTCCGCTAAGATAGGAGCGCATGCAGCTGCGGCGGCTCAACGTGGGATGCTTCGGCGGCGGCACCGGGCTGCCGGCGCTACTCGGCGGCTTGAAGCGCAACCCCTGGCTCGACGTGAACGCCGTGGTCACCATGTTCGATACCGGCGGCAGTTCCGGGCAGCTGAAGGACGAGCTCGGGGTGCTGCCGCCCGGCGACGTGCTGCGCTGCACGCTGGCGCTGGCGAGGAACGAGGGCGAGGCGCGCCGCGTGCTGCTGGCCCGCCTGCCGACACTCGAGCACGCGCGCCTCGGCGGCCACACCGGCGGCAACCTGCTGCTGTCGATGATGGAGCGCTACAGCGGCGATTTCCTTGCGGCGGTGGACGGCCTCCGCGCCCTGCTCGGATGCCGCGGGCGGGTCTGGCCCGTGAGCGTGGAGCGCGCGACCTTGTGCGCCGAGTACGCGGATGGATCGGTGACGCGCGGAGAGGTGGAAGTGGACGCCGCGCACGATCGAGGCCACCAGATCACGCGGGTCTGGCTCGAGCCGGCCGCGCGCATCCACCCGATCGTGCGGGAGGCCATCGGCGCCTTCGACGCCGCCATCATCGGGCCCGGGAGCTTCTTCACCAGCCTGATGCCGACGCTGCTGGTGGATGGCGTCGCCGAGTGCCTGCGCGCGGTCGAGGGCCCCATCATCCTGGTCACGAACCTGCTCACCGAGGGCCGCGGCATGAGCGGCTTCACCGCCGCCGAAGCCGTGGCCTGGGTGGACCGGACCATCGGCCGCCCGGTCGACGTCGTCATCACCAATGAGGGGCACCCGTCGGACGAGGTGCTGGCGCGGTACCGGGCGGAACAGAAGGAGCCGCTGGCCCTCGGCGCGCTGCCCCCGGGATGCGAGGTGGTGACCGGCGGCTTCTGGCACTCGGACATCGCGCGCCATCATCGCGGTCGGCTCTCGTACGCGGTCTGGGCGGTGCTCAGCCGGCACCTGTTGACGTAGGCGGAGGACGGTCATGAGATACGGGCTTGCGGCAGTGATGGTGGCCTGGGCGACGGTGACGGCGCCGCTCCAGGGACAGGGCATGGACACGCAGGCCGTGCTCGCGTCGATCGACAGCAGGGCCAAGACCTACGGCGACGTGGCGCTGCAGATCTGGTCGTTCGCCGAGGTGGGCTACCAGGAGCAGAAGAGCAGCGCCCTCCTGCAGGAGCAACTGCGTGCCGCCGGATTCACGGTGAAGGCCGGCGTGGCGGAGATCCCCACGGCGTTCACGGCCGAGTGGGGCAGCGGCCAGCCCGTCATCGGCATCGTCGGGGAGTTCGACGCCCTGCCGGGCCTCTCGCAGGCGGCCGAGCCCGAACGGCACGCGCTCGTGCCCGAAGGCGCGGGCCACGGCTGCGGCCACCACCTGTTCGGCACGGCTTCGACGGCGGCCGCCATCGCGGTGAAGGAGTGGCTCGTGGCCACGAAGCGGCCCGGGACGCTGCGCTTCTACGGGACGCCCGCGGAGGAGGGTGGCGCGGGCAAGGTCTACATGCTTCGCGCCGGGCTCTTCAGCGACGTGGACGTGGTCGTGACGATGCACCCCGGCGATCGCAATGCGTCGAGCGCGTCGAGCACCCTGGCGAACATCACGGGCAAATTCCGCTTCCGCGGCCAGTCCGCGCACGCCTCGTCCGCGCCGGATCGCGGGCGATCGGCCCTGGACGGCGTGGAGGCGATGAACGCGATGGTGAACCTGATGCGCGAGCACGTGCCCTCCGACGCGCGCATTCACTACGTGATCACGAACGGCGGGCGCGCGCCGAACGTCGTGCCCGATTTCGCCGAAGCGTACTACTACGCCCGCCACAACGACATGCGCGTGCTCGAGGGCATCTGGGAGCGCATCCAGAACGCCGCGCGCGGCGCCGCGCTCGGCACGGGCACGACGATGGAGCTGGAACTCACCGGCGCCGTCTGGAACGTCCTGCCGAACTCCTACCTCGTGGGCCTGATGCAGAAGAACCTGCAGGCGGTCGGCGGTTACGAGTACACGCCCGCTGAACGGCAGTTCGCAGAGATCCTCCGCAAGTCGCTGGACGGCAACCTGCCGCCCATCGACAGCGCGAACTCGGTGTTCACGCCGGAGCCCGGCATCGGCAGCGCGTCCACCGACCTCGGGGACGTCAGCTGGAACGTGCCGACGGTGCAGCTCACCTCGGCCACCTGGGTGCCGGGGACGCCGGCCCACAGCTGGCAGGCCGTCGCCGCCGGTGGCACGTCGATTGGCGTCAAGGGCATGCTGGTGGCGGCCAAGAGCATGGCGCTCACGGCCATCGACCTCTTCTCCGACCCATCCCACATCCAGAAGGCGCGTGCCGAGTTCGACCAGCGGCGCGGTCCGGGATTCAAGTACTCGACCAGGCTCGCCGATCGGAAACCCGCACTGGACTATCGGAAGTAGGTTCAAAGCACGGGGGTTCAAAGCGCGGGGGTTCCAAGCACGGAGGTTCTGGGCGCGACAGAGGGTACGGAGCGCCGGGGCTTCAGCCCGGCGTCCCCTGGCCGCCCAGGGAGACGACGTGACGGCGATACACCGGTTTGTCGAGCAGGCGCGGCGCGGCGAGCTGGCGCGCCTGGTGGCGCGCGTGGGCTCGGGCTGGGTGGCCCTGGGGGACCCGCAGATCCTGCCGGGCTACTGCCTGTTGTACCCCGACCCCGTCGTCCCGGACCTGAACGCCCTCGACGGGGAGGCGCGGCAACGGTTCCTCGACGACATGGCGCGCGTCGGCGACGCTGTGCTCGCTGAAACCGGCGCCGAGCGGCTGAACTACGAGATCCTGGGCAACGTCGAGCCGGCGCTGCACGCGCACATCATCCCGCGCTACGCGTGGGAGCCGCCCGACCAGCGCCGCCAGCCCGTGTGGCTGCTCGACTGGTCGCGGGCGCGCCCCTTTGACGTTGCGACAGATGCCGCTGTCCTGCGGCGGATCGCGGCGCGGCTCGGGTGAGCACCGCGCTGCTCCACGTTCTCTGTAAGGAACGGCAACAATGGCCAGATGCTGTCGTGGACGGGCAGCGGGCTGGTGCCCGGCCTGGTGCCGATCGCGCGCAACTTCGTGCCGACCGACTTCGTCGGCGAGATTCTCAACCTGCGCGTCCCGGGCGGCACGCCACCCGGCTCCTACACCTGGATGTCCGCGCTCACCGAGGCCGGCACCTTGAACCTGCTCTCCGGCATCGCGCAGCGGAGCTTCACGGTCACGCCGTAACGGAGGGGACAGCTACCGACCTCCGTGCCGAAGGCGGCGCGGGCGAGACAACGCGGGGCACGACGGACACGAGGGACTTTCGGGACGTTCCCTTCGTGTCCCTCGTGCCCTTCGTGTCTTCAGCGTCGTTCCGTCGCCACGGCCTCCCGCTGCAGGCCCCGCAGGTGCGACACGAGCGCGTCGATCCGGTCCCTGACCGCTTCCTCCGTGGCAGCACCCTGCGTCTTCAGGAACGCCTCGCCCCAGGCCGGCATGTCGCCGCCGCCGTGACCCTTCACCGGGTTCCGTCCATCGATGATGCGCGCGACCATCTCGGTGGGATACGTTCCCCCGTTACCGACAGCCAACACCGTGAGGTCGGCCGGCCGTTTCGAGAGGGAGGTGGCCAGTGGGCCCGTGCCGCGGGCATCGGCGCCATGGCACACCACGCAGTACGACTTGAACAGGTCCGAGCCATTGGCGGCGGCGGCCTGCCCGGCGGAGAGTGGGACGGTCCAGGGGACGCCCAGGGCCGCGACGGTGAGGACGATCAGGATCGTGCGATGCTGGCGTGCCATGGCGGGACCTCCTGCATTTCGAGGTGACCGGTTTCCAGACGAGTCGGATCAGGGCGATGCCGGGCGCGCCCCGGCGCGCCGGTAGATGACGAACCAGCGCTCGGGCATCCCGGCGCCCTTCGGGTTGTTCGCGCCCTGGAACAGATCGAGCTCGCGCACGAGCTCGAACCCTGCGGCTTCCATCCAGGTGCGCACCTGCTCACGGGTGATGCGGTCCTCCGGCTTGTCCCACCGCTTCGCGATGGGATCGTCGAACTCCTGCTCGACGATCGCGATCCGGCCGTCAGGCTTCAGCGAGGTTGCCAGCCGCTTCAGGTAGCCAGGGCGGTCGTGCACGTTGTGAAAGACGTCATGGAAGAACGCGATGTCCAGGCTGCCGAGGGGCAGCGCGGGGTCGTCGCGCTGAGCGAGCACGGTCTTCAGTGCCGTGTGGCCCTCGCGCACCGCTTTCGCGTTCACGTAGTCCAGCAGCTCGGGCCAGATATCCACGGCGAACGCGGTGCCGCCGGGAGCGACGGCCCTGGCGAACGGAATCGTGAACGCCCCGGTCCCACAGCCGATGTCGGCGATCACCATCCCCGGCTCGAGGCCCAGTGCGGCGATGACTTCGTCCGTCTTCAGCGCAGGCAGCCGCTCCGGACGCTCCAGTCGCCGGATCCATTCGAATCCGCTCGTGTTGTCGTGGCGAACGCCGGGCGGCGGTTCGCCGCCCGGCGGCCCCTGTGCGATCCCCGCTCCACCCACCGACAAGATGACTCCCGCGGCGAGAAGGCGTGCGACAGCGGCGTGCCACGGCATCATGCCATCCTCCTAGGGCTTGAACGCGAGGTACTGAATGCCCTTGAGCGCCATGCCCTGGCTGGGCAGCTCGATCTCGCCGGCGGGGAACTCGTTCACCTTGAGCATGTAGGCAGTGATGTCCGCGTTCTCCTGGCCGCCGAGCTGTCCCTCCTTGCCCGGAGGCATGGTGGTGCGGTTGCGGTCGAAGAGATCGCCGACAGTCTGCCCGTCGTAGTTGGCGGCGAACGCAGGCCCGACCAGTGCCGGCGCCATGCTGCCGCCCGCGCCGGCTGGCCCGTGGCACTGGCCGCACTCCCTGTCATAGAGTGCGGCACCGCGGGTGGCCTGCGCCTCGGTGTAGACGCCGTCCCAGACGCTGGCCGCCGGTTGGGCGTGGGGGCTCGCGGCCAGGGCCGCGGCTCCCCACAGGGCGATAGAGAAACGGAGGAGATGACGGCACCGCATGATCGCACCTCACGCGACTACTCGCGCTCCGTCGTCCGCTTCAGCTCGCTCGGCGGCAGGGCGAACGCGATGTACTCGCTCGAATACGTGCCGCCGCCGACCGCGACGATGATGTACTGGCGCCCGTCCACCATGTAGGTCATCGGGTTGCCGCTCTGCGGCGCCGGCATCCAGACCGCACCCACCTCGGCGCCGGTCTGCTTGTCATAGGCGCGCAGCATCGCGCCCCTCGGCCGCCCGGGCGGCGCCGTCAGCATCGGATCGCCGACAATGACGAGCGTCTTGGTGACGACAATGCCCACGATGCCCTGCTGGCCGGTTTTCGGGATGTTCAGGCCCTTGAGCATCGGGTTGTTGCGCACCGCGTCGGGCGTGTCGCCGTGCGGCACCTGGAACTTCAGCGTGCCCTGGTTGAGATCGATGGCCGCGACGACGCCGTACGGCGGCTTCATGATGGGCAGGCCGCCCAGGCCTTCGGTCAGCGGGCTGGGGCCGCGCGCGCCGAAGCTCTCCTCCTTGCCGAAGTGCTCCGACTCCCAGATGGGGATGCGGTGCTTCGCCTGCGCCGCCGGGTCGAGCTGCTTGAAGTACTCGGGGCTGATGGCCGTCGTCGACACCTGCGAGTTGTAGGCCTGCGTGTAGAAGGTGGAGGTCTCGGGGTCGAAGCCCGAGCCAGGCCAGTTGACGCCGCCCATGGTGTTGCCGACGTTGATGGACCCGAAGATCTTGCCGTCGGGAATGACGGCGGGCACGAACGGCGCCTGCTCCCAGCGGTACTTCTTGAGGTTCTCCAGCGCCTGGGTCCGCAGGGCCGGCGTGAAGTCGATCACGTCGTCCGGCGACAGGAAGTTGCGCGAGTAGAGAGGCGGTTTCGTGGGGAACGGCTGTGTGGGCGAGGTCTTCTCGCCCGGCACGTTCGACTGGGGCACGGGGCGTTCCGGCATCGGCCAGATGGGCTCGCCCGTGATGCGATCGAAGACGTAGAGCCAGCCCTGCTTGCTGGCCTGCGCGACCAGCTTGCGCGGCTTGCCGTCGATGGTCGCGTCGACGATGAGTGGCGCGCCGACGGCGTCGTAGTCCCAGATGGGGTGGTGCACCAGCTGGAAGTGCCACCGCTTCTTGCCGGTATTCAGATCCACGGCCACGAGGCTCTCGGCGTAGAGGTTGTCGCCGGGCCGGTTGCCGCCGTAGATGTCGATGGTGGGGGATTCGACCGGCAGGTACACGAGGCCTGCTTCCGGGTCCGCGGACATCTCGGTCCAGACCCCGACGTTGCCCGTCCACTCCCACGACCCGTTCTCCCAGGTCTCGTTGCCGGGCTCACCGGGATAAGGAATCGTGTTGAAGCGCCACAGCTGCTTGCCGGTCTTCGCGTCGAAGGCGCGGACCAGTCCCTTGGCGTTCACCGAGTACTCGTACCGCAGCCCCTCGGCCATCGCCGACTGCACGATGATGGTGTCGTTCACCACCAGCGGCGTCGAGTGGGTGCCGATCTCGCCCGTCTCGAGCGGGATCGGCTCGTCCTTCATGTAGACGACGCCTTCCTTCAGATCGATGATGCCGTTCTTGCCGAACGACGGCACGGGATGGCCCGTCCTGGCGTCGAGCTCGACGAGGCGGTAGCCAATGGTCACGAAGACGATGCGCTCGTCGCCGCGCCCGTCGGTCCAGTAGGAGAGCCCGCGGCCGGAGAGCTTGCGCGGCGAGACTTCCGCGCGCCGACCCTCGTCCAGGCCGTAGATCCACTTCAGCTCGCCGCTCTTCGCATCGACGGCCACGACCGAGCGGCGCGTGCCGCCGACCGCGTAGAGGACGCCCTTCACCATCAGGGGCGTGCCCTCCAGTTTGTATTCGAGACGGGGGCCGAGGTTGTCGGTCTTCAGGCGCCAGGCGACCTCGAGCTTGTTGAAGTTGGTGGCGTCGATCTGATCGAGCGGAGAGTAGCGGCTGCCCTTGATGTCGCCGTTGTAGTGCGGCCACTCGCCGGTGCTGGTGCTCGGGAAGGCCGGCGCGCCGGCCTGGCCCCAGACACGCGGTGAGAACGAGACGAGGGCCACAGCCGTGGTGAGCAGCAGCAGCGCGGGCACCAAGCGAACCGTTGTGCGCGGCATGAGTGCGCCTCCTCGAGCGGATGAAGTCCCGGTCGCGCGTCCGGATGGGCGCGTTCAGACAGGGATGCGTCTGAGGATGCAACGGTCAGGCCAGCGCGTGCCGCTGATTTCCGGCAGTGAATGCGCCAGGCGCATGGGTGTCGTCGGTTTTCCGGATGGACGCCGCCGATCGTCCGACAGCGCGGCGTGCCGGGCTGGCGGCAGCGAGACATCGGGAGACATTCGAGGTCGCCCGCAGTGCGAAGCCGTGAGTCGCTTCGGCGATCGCGTCTTGTCCTAACGCCGAGTCTTCGTGGCCGCCTTCGCGCGTCTTCGTGGCTTCGTGGTGTCCTGTGCGGCGCGGCTGGCCTTCATCGCCACCGCCTGCGCGATGATGCGCTGGAAGAGCTTACCCGTGTCGCCCGTCCTTGCCGGGGGGTTCGTCGTCCACACCGCCGGGTTGTCGGCGGCGAGGATGTCCGCGAAGTCGGCGTCCGGAGTCTTGACCGACAGCGGTGCGAACTCGGCGATGTCGAGGGGGCCGGCCCACTCATCACGGTGCTTGATCAAGAGCCAGCTCGGGCGCGATCCGCCGCCGTAGCCGCGTGTCCGCACCAGTGCCCAGGATCCCTTCAGCTTGAAGCCATCGAGCGTGAACTTGAGGTCGCCCTTCCTCAGCGCGGCGTCCACGTCCGGGCTCTCCGGGGTCCACGTGCCGCGGTCCCACAGCATGACGATGCCGGCGCCGTAGCCCTCGGGGATCACGCCTTCGAACGTGCCGTAGTCGAAGGGGTGGTCCTCGGTCTGCATCGCGAGGCGCTTGTCGGCCGGGTCGATGGACGGCCCCTTCGGAATGGCCCACGACAGGAGTACGCCGTTCCACTCGAGCCGCAGGTCGTAGTGCAGGTGCGTGGCCAGGTGTTTCTGGACCGAGAAGAAAAGCCCCGCCGCCTTCTTGCGCTTCGGTGGCGGAGCCGAGCCGTCAGGCTCGGGTGTCTTCGAGAAGTCGCGCTTTCGGCGATATTCGTCGAGTGGCATCGGACGACCGCGTGCCCGCATCATACAGGATGGGTTGGCGCGCCTGTCCTCGGCGAAAGCCGGATCGACTCGTCTGGTGAGCGCGCGCGCGACACGTTCCTCGTCAACACGCTCGCGGAACAGCCGATGCGGCCGTCGCTGACCGTAATCCTGACCTGGCCCGGGGGACAGAACCGATACCGCGAGCTCCGCCGCGGCGGATCGAGGGGTGGCCTAGTGCGGCAGTGGGCCCGTGTCGCCGTTGGCGGCGCGCCACTCGAGCAACGCCGGACAGGTCTCCCCGCGCCCGAAGTCGCACGTGCAACTCACCTGGTGACGGACCGCGCCGCACTGCGCGCAGGCCTCTTCGGTGTCGCACCGCACGAAGTCCCGCTCGACCGCCCGCGCCCACATGTTCGTCTCCAACCCCCGCCGGATTTCGAAGCCAGACACCCGGCGGTGCCAGTCGTGGTGTTCCCACCGAAGGCCGAGAAAACTTTTGCTGCAACCCATGGATGGACACCTCCAGCCGACCGCCCGCCACCGGGCCTGAGTGGCGCCGCGACCGGATGGGGTGCAGGCTGCAAGAGGCGATCCAGTGGCGCTGTGCCCCGTTGGGCCTCTTCTCATGAAGGCGGAAGGCCGATCGCACGATGCCGGCGGGGTTCCGTCAGCCGGCGTCGGCATCGTCCGATGGCGTCGCCCCCGCATACAATACGCGGCGATGGCCACGCCCAACCAGACGCCCCTGGACCACGCCTTCTTCGGTCACCCCCGTGGCCTCTCGACATTGTTCTTCACCGAGATGTGGGAGCGCTTCAGCTACTACGGGATGCGTGCCCTGCTGCTCCTGTACATGACTGCGCCGCTCTCGGCGGGCGGCCTGGGTTTCGACGCCGCGCAGGGCGGGGCCATCTACGGGCTCTACACGTCGATGGTCTACATGATGGCGCTGCCGGGCGGGTGGGTGGCCGACCGGCTGATTGGCCAGCGCCGCGCCGTGCTCTACGGCGGCATCCTCATCGCGAGCGGGCATTTCAGCATGGCCATCCCGTCGCTCGCCACCTTCTACCTCGGCCTCTTCCTCATCGTCATCGGGACGGGGCTGCTCAAGGGCAACGTCAGCGTCATCGTCGGGCAGCTCTACACGCCCGAGGACACGCGGCGTGACGCCGGGTACTCGATCTTCTACATGGGCATCAACCTCGGGGCGTTCATCGCACCGCTCATCTGCGGATACCTGGGGCAGGAGATCAGCTGGCACCTGGGATTCGGGGCTGCGGGCGTCGGCATGGCCCTCGGCGTCGTGCAGTACGTGCTGGGCGGTGCATCGCTGGGCACGGCGGGGCTCGAGCCCGCCCCTGCAGCGTCCCCCGCCGCCTTCACGGCCCTGAAGGCATCCGCGACGCGCTGGACGGTCGGGCTGGTCGTGGCGCTGGCGGCCCTGGCTGCGGGCATGTACACGGGCGTGCTGCCGATCACCGCGGTCCAGATTGCCAACGCGGGGGGTCTGCTGCTCCTGCTGATCACGCTGGGCTTCTTCGCGTGGCTGTTCGTGTCGGGGGGGTGGACGCAGGAGGAGAAGAAGCGCCTGTATGTGATCGGGGTGCTCTTCGTGGCCTCGACGCTGTTCTGGTCCGTCTTCGAGCAGGCTGGCTCGACCCTGAACCTTTTCGCGGACCGCAGCACCGACAACCGCGCCTTCGGCTATGCCTTCCCGAGCACCTGGTACCAGTCGCTGAACTCGCTCTTCCTGATCGCGCTGGCGCCGGTGTTCGCGTGGGTGTGGGCGCGGCTGGCGACGAAGCGGCAGGACCCATCACGCCCGGCCAAGTTCTCCATGGGCCTGGTGTTCGTCGGGCTGGGCTTCGCCATCCTGCTCGTGCCGGCCCGCGCGGCGGAATCCGGCGCGCTGGTGAGCCCGATGTGGCTGACGCTCACCTATCTGCTGCACACCATCGGCGAGCTCGCGCTCAGCCCCGTGGGACTGAGCGCGATGTCCACCCTGGCCCCGGCCCGCATCGCGGGCCTCATCATGGGGGTGTGGTTCCTCTCGATCTCGGTCGGCAACTTCCTGGGCGGGCGCATCGCCTCGTTCTACGAGTCGATGGCCCTCCCCAGCCTCTTCGGTGTCGTGGCGACGTTTGCCATCATCGCCGGCCTCATCCTCTTCGCCTTCGTCCCCGCGATGCGGCGGTTGACCGACGAGCCTACGCCGGCAGGCCGTTCTTGATCACACCGCGGATGGCCTCGACGAAGTAGTCGATCTCCTCGAGCGGCGTGTAGATATTCGGCGTCACGCGCAGGCCCCGGTACGAGAGGTTCGGCTCTTTCTCGTTCTCGTGCCCGATGGCCGTGATGACGATGCGGTGCCTGTCCCACAGGTAGGGGACGAGCTTGTTGGTGTCGATGCCGTCGATGGAGAACACGGCGAGGCCCCAGGTCTGCCCCTCGTCCAGGCTGGAGTGCAGCCGCACGCGCGGCTCCTTCTTCAGCTCGTTGGCCCACCGAAGGGTCAGGTAGCGCAGGCGCGCGGCCTTGCGCTCGATGCCGATGGCCTGCTGGAAGGCGACGGCCTCGTTGATGGCGGCCCGCGGGCCGGGGGGATGCGTGCCGATCTCCTCGAACTTGCGAATATCGTTGTCGCTGCGCCGCGGCGCGGCCTGGAGGGGCCATGTCGACGCGATGCGGTCGCGGCGCACATAGAGCAGCCCGGTCCCGAGCGGCGCCAGCAGCCACTTGTGCAGGCTGACCCCGTAGTAGTCCATCTCGAGGTCGCGCAGCTTGTACGGGAAATGGCCCATGGCGTGCGCACCGTCCACGATGGTGATGATGCCGCGCGAGCGGGCCCAGAGGCTCAGCTCGCGGACCGGGAAGAGCTGGCCCGACTGGTTCGTGATGTGGCAGAAGTGCAGCACCTTCGTCCGCGGCGACACCGCGCGGGTGAGGCGCTCCATCAGATCCTGTTGCGTCGTCGGCACGGGGAAATCGATCCGCTTGAGCGCCACCTTGTCGCGCCGCACGCGCTGGTCCCACGTGGTCAGCATGCGCCCGTAGTCCTGCTCGGTGGTGACGATTTCGTCACCCGGCTCGAGATCGAGGCCCATCTGCGCGATCTGCAGCGACTCGCTGGCATTGCGCGTGATGGCGATCTCCTCGGGGTCGGCGCCGAACTCGGCCGCGAGCCGCCGCCGCGCCGTCTCGATGTTCCGATCGATCATGCCGCGGTGGTAGACCGGCGCCTGGTTCGCCCAGTCCATGTAGCGCTTGCAGGCCTCGTGCACCACCGTGGGGCTGGGGCACTGGTTGCCGTTGTTCAGGTTGATCAGCGTGCGATCGAGCGTGAACGCGAACTGAATCTCACGCCAGTAGTCCTCATCGGCCGCCACCTGTGTCGGCGTGCGGCCAGCCACGGACTGGGTGAGCGCGGCCACTTCCTCCAGGCCATACCGCGTAGCAGCGAACCCGGCCCCGGCCGCGCCGCCGGTGAGGCGAAGAAACGAACGTCGGCTCCACATGGTCGAAACCCCCGGGAGAGTATAGACACGAAGGTTCCAGGCACGAAAGGTTCAAGGCCCGGGGGGTCGAAGCACGGGGGGGCCAAGGCACGTCGGTTCACTGTGGGTGCTACGCTGGACGCGTGGTCCTGCTGATCTCCACCTACGACCTCGGCCGGCAGCCGTTCGGGCTGGCGTCGCCGGCGGCGTGGCTGCGGCGGGCGGGCATCGAGGTCGTGATCCTGGACCTGTCGCGCCAGAAGCTGGATCTCGCCCTGGCTTCGCGTGCGCGGATGGTCGCCGTCTACCTCCCGATGCACACCGCCACGCGCCTGGCGTTGACGGTCCTCGATCGCGTGAGGGCGCTGAACCCCCTGGCCGTGCTCTGTGCGTACGGGCTGTACGCACCCCTGAACGCGGAGCTGCTGCGGGCCCGGGGAGTCACGCATGTCCTCGGCCCCGAGTTCGAGGCCGATCTCGTGGCGGCAGCCCGGCACGCCCTGTCGGCCGAAGACCCGGCTGGCCCGATGCCCGGGGAACCGGGGCCTGAGATGGCCCGGCCGCCAGACGGACACGCGCCGCTGCCGCGGCTGTCGTTCATCCAGCCCGATCGCCGGGACCTCCCAGGTCCAGACTCCTATGCCACCCTGCAGCTGCCGGACGGGAGGCGCCGCGTCGCGGGTTCGACCGAGACCACCCGCGGCTGCAAGCACCGGTGCCGGCACTGTCCCATCGTCCCTGTCTACGGCGGGCAGTTCCGGGTGATCCCAGCGGATGTCGTGCTGGCCGACATCCGAGCGCAGGTGGCCGCCGGCGTCGAGCACGTCACCTTCGCCGATCCCGACTTCCTGAACGGTCCCGCCCACGCACGCCGCATCGTCGAGGCGATGCACGCCGAATGGCCGGCGCTGACCTTCGACGCCACCATCAAGATCGAACACCTGCTGAAGCATCGCGAGCTGCTGCCGGTGCTCGCGGAGAGCGGGTGCCTGTTCGTGACGAGCGCCGTGGAATCGATCGACGACGAGGTGCTGCGGCTGCTCGGAAAGGGGCACACCCGCGCGGACTTCGAGGCCGCGGTGCGGCTGTGCCACACCGCGGGCCTCACCCTCGCACCGACGTTCGTGGCCTTCACGCCGTGGACCACGCTCGACGGCTATCGCGCGCTGCTCGACACGATCGAGGACCTGGATCTCGTGGCGCACGTGTCGCCGGTCCAGTGGGCCATCCGCCTGCTCGTGACGAACCGATCGCCTCTGCTGGAACTGCCAGACATCCGCGCGGCGGTGTCGCACTTCGACCCGCGCACGCTCACGCATCCCTGGCGCCATTCGGACCCGCGCGTGGATGCACTGCAGAGGGCCGTGATGCACCTCGTGGGCGTGCAGATCAATCGCCCGCGACTGGAGACCTTCGACGCGGTTCGGGCCCTCGTCGACGCGGCCCTCGCCGATGGCGCGCCGGGCCGTGCCCATCGCAGGACGGCGCACGGGCACGCGCCGTTGCCGTCGCGGGCGACGATCCCGTACCTGAACGAGCCCTGGTACTGTTGAGCGGAGCCCACCGCAGAGCAGGTGGCTCTGTTGTGACGGCCCGGCGATGCCGCCGATGACGACGATGCCCCGTGAGCGAACCCTCCGGCCGCAGTCACGGCGTGTGCTGCTCCTGGCCACGACGACCGGCTACCAGACGCGCATGTTCGAGGATGCCGCCGCCGGGGCCGGTGTCGAGATCGTGTACGGGACCGACCGGTGCCACCACCTGGAGGATCCCTGGCGCGACGGAGCCATCGCGGTGCGGTTCGACGATCGGGAGGCCTCGCTCCCGGCCCTTCAGGAAGCCCTCGCGCATCGACCTGTGGATGGCGTGCTCGCTGTCGGCGATGGGCCGGCCGCGCTGGCTGCGTTGGTCATGCGGCACTTGGGCCTGCCGGGCCACGACCCGGATGGCGCCGCGACGGCTCGCGACAAGCGCCGCATGCGGGCGCGGCTGCGCATGGCGGGCCTCGCGGTGCCCGAGGTCACGGTCCTCCATGCCGGCAGCAACGCCGCGGTCGTCGCCGAGTCGCTGAGCTACCCGGTCGTGGTGAAGCCGACGACGCTCTCCGGGTCCCGCGGTGTCATTCGCGCGGACGACGCCGCGGCGTTCGTCGCCGCCGTCGAGCGCGTCCGGCGGCTCCTGGCATCGCCCGAACTTCGCGGTTCCGCGGGCGAAGGGGCCGGCGTGGTGCAGGTGGAAGGCTACGTCGACGGCTCCGAGTACGCCGTCGAGGGCCTGCTCGAGCATGGGGACCTGCGCGTGTTCGCCATCTTCGACAAGCCCGACCCGCTCGTGGGGCCGTTCTTCGAGGAAACCCTGTACGTCACGCCGTCCCGCGCGAGCCAGCCGACGCAGCACGCCATCGTCACGGCGGTCGCGTCGGCTGCCCGCGCGATTGGCCTCTGGCACGGGCCCGTGCACGCGGAGTGCAGGGTGGCGGCCGATGGCGTGTATGTCCTGGAGGTGGCCGCTCGCCCGATTGGCGGCCTGTGCGCGCGCGCCCTGCGGTTCGTGCGCGAGGCCGAATCGTCGCACGCGCCAGTGGGGCTCGAGGTGTTGCTGCTACGCCACGCCCTGGGCGAGCCGGCGAGTGCGTGGGTGCGCGAGCCCGAAGCGTCGGGCGTGATGATGATTCCGATTCCACGAGCCGGCGTGTTGCGCCGTGTCGACGGCGTGGAGGCTGCCTGCGCCGTGCCTGGGATCGACGGCGTGGCGATCACGGCGAAGCCCGACCAGCGGCTGGTGCCGCTGCCCGAAGGCGCCAGCTACCTGGGCTTCATCTTCGCCCGCGCCGGCACCCCCGGCGCCGTGGAACAAGCCCTGCGCGACGCCCACGCCGCGCTCCGCTTCGCGATCGACCCGGTGATTCCCGTCGTGACGACGTAGGCCCCGTGGCCCGCAGGACCCCACGACCTCAAGACCCAAGACCCAAGACCCAGCTCACCCTACTTGCTCTGTTCCGGCACATACCCCGGCGGAAGGGCCGCGCCCTCGCCGAAGAAGAACTCCTCGAGCTGCGTGCGGATCAGCTCCTGCGCCTCCTTCTGCCACGGCATGAGGCGGTACTCGTTGAGGATCATCTTCTGGCGATCCTCCCAGAGCTTCCAGGCCTGCGCGGACACGTTCTCGAAGATGCGCTGCCCGAGCTCACCCGGCCACGGCGCGTAGTCCAACCCCGGCATCTCCTTCTGGAACTTCACGCAGAAGACCTTGCGGCCGCTCTTGTTGCCCACGCCTTCGTCCGGTGCACCCGTCGGACCCCCACACACGCTCATGTGTCGCTGCCTCCGTCCCCATTATGATGGGTGAGGGCGCCCCGTGGAACCCGAAGACCGCCATCGCCTCTGCTGGTACGGACGCAGAACCCCTTCCATCCCCGCCGACCTGACCATCCACACCATCGTGGACGGGCAGTTGCTGTACTGCGCGCACCCGATGTTCTTCCCACTGGTCGGCTACGAGTTCGATATCCGCAACTGCGAGCACTGCGATGTCTTCCGGCCGCGACGCCGTCCGGACCCGCCATCGTATTGAATCCGACCACCTCAACCGGTGCGCTGTATGGTTTTCATACGGCCCCGCTGGGGGCCGGGATGTCTTTACATGTACAAATGACTCTCACGAAATGACTTGCGGCCGTGACGGCCCAGCTGATTCTGGCAAGCATCTCGCTTTACGGATTGGCAAGAAGGAGGTGTCGACCGTGCTCGAAGTCATTCGTAAGGCCCGCCGAGGCTTTGCCTCGATGTCCCCAGAGAAGCAGCGCGAAATCGCCAGCAAGGGTGGTCGCGCGGCTCACGCCAAAGGCACGGCGCACGAGTGGTCTGCCCAGGAAGCCCGCGAAGCCGGCCGCAAGGGCGGCCAGGTCTCGCGCGGCGGACGCGGCAAGCTGCCGAGCGGCGAGTAGCGTTCCTCTTCGCGACTGTCAGCCATCCGCCTCCAGGTTCCAAGCCTGGAGCGGAAGGCTGGCGTCGGTTTGCCTCAGACCTTCTCCACGTCAACGCGTGCATCGTTGAAACACGCGCCCCCACCCAGGTCGGTCAGGTTGTCCGGGACCAGCACGTTCGAGGTCCAGCCGTTGGATGTGTGCCGGCGCCATATGCCCTTGGGCATCGACACGGTGCCCGGCCGCACCAGCGGCGTCACCCGTGCCCTCAACCTCACCTCGCCCTGGCTGTTGAACACCCGCACCTCGTCCTCGTCGTCGATACCGCGCGCATCCGCATCGGCGGGATTCATGTCGAGGGCGATGTCGGGGCGCGTGAGCTCCCCGAGGGTGGAACTGATGGTGCGCTCGCTCGCGGGAGAGATGAGCGCCAGCGGGAAGCGCCCGGTGGCGGGATCCTCCTGGTAGCCGTAGAGGCCGCGGGGCGCTTCACGATCCAGGGCTTCGGGGCAGAGACGGACCTTGCGATCCGGTGTGTTCGGGAAGACGTCCACGAACTGAACCGGGCGGCCACCGAATGGAGGCGTCGCGCGCCAGGTGGCGCGCAACTCGTCACCGATGGCGCCGGGCATGCCGGCCAGCGACGCGAGCATCGCGTCGAGATCGTCGTCGGGATCCCTCTCGCGCGACAGGTTGAGCCGTCGCACCAGATCCATGAACACGTCGGTGTTGGATCGTGATTCGCCGACCGGCTCGATCACCGGCCGCGCGAGCTGCAGCGACAGCGAGCCGTAGGCCTTCGCGTAGTCGTAGTGCTCCAGAAAGGTGGTGGCGGGCAGCACGACGTCCGCGTAGAGCGCCGTGTCGGTGAGCACCTGGTCGAAGACGACGGTGAACAAGTCGTCGCGTGACAGGCCCTGCAGGACGCGCGACTGGTCGGGGAGCGTGACGGCGGGATTGCAGTTGTAGACGAAGAGCGCGCGGATGGGCGTTCCCGAAGGCGTGGTGAGCTCGCGGCCCACCCGGTTCATGTTGACGGTGCGGCTGGCGGTTTCGGCATCGTGCACCCACGCGCGATCGATGCCCCACGTGGCGGAGTTGCTCATCGAGTAGCCGCCGCCGCGCACGCCGAATTTGCCGCCGACGGCGGGGAGGGCCAGCACCGCGGCCGCGGCGCTGCCGCCATTGCGATTGCGCTCCAGGCCCCATCCGCACTTCACCAGGGCCGGCGACGTACGGGCGTACAGGTCGGCGACCTGGCGGAGCCGATCCGCCGGCACGCCGCTCACCTCGGCGGCCCGCTCGAACGTCCAGGGATTCGCGCGCCCGCGCAGCGCGTCGGCGCCCGTCGCGTGCGCGGCCAGGAACGCCTCGTCGGCGAGCCCCTCCTCGAACAGGTGCCGATGGATGGCCAGGGCTACCGCCAGGTCGGTCCCGGGGCGCACGGCCAGGTGGATGTGTGACTGCCGCGCGATGGTCGTCGCCCTCGGGTCGATGACGACGATGGTGGCGCCCTGCTCGCGCGCCTCCTTGAGATAGGGCATCAGGTGGATGCCCGAGACGCCGGGGTTGACACCCCAGACGAGGATGAGGCGCGCCGAGGGGTAGTCCTGGTAGGCGACCGATCCCATCTTGCCGTAGAGGCCCGCGTTGGCGGCACCGGTCGGCGCCGCGCACACCGAGCGCAGCAGGCGGGACGCGCCGAGCCGCCGGAACAGGATGGCGTCGGCGTAGTCCTGAGTGAGAAAGCCGTTCGATCCGCCGTAGCACAGGGGCAGGATGGCCTCGGGGCCGTCGGCGCGTCGCACGCGTTCCAACTTCTCCGCGATGCGATCCAGCGCGTCGTCCCACGTCACGCGCGTGAACGCCCCCTTGCCCTTTGGGCCGCGGCGGATGGCGGGGTACTGGAGGCGATCGTCGCCGTAGACGCGCCGGTCGAAATGGCGGACCTTCGCACAGATGTAGCCGCGGGTGACCTCATTGGCGGTGCCCCCGTTGATCCGCGCGATGCGTCCGCCCCGCATGGTGACGGTGAGCGAACAGGCATCCGGGCAGTCGAGCGGGCACGCCGTCTCGACGGTCGACTCGGACGGTGCAACTGCAGGGCGGGGCATGGGGGGGTAGTGTACTTCAGGGGGTGCAGGGTGCAGAGGTGCAGGGTGCCCGAGAACCTGAGAACCCGAGAACCCGAGAACCCGAGAACCTGAGAACCCGAGACTATCTCGCCCTCACCTTTTCCCCGTCTTGAATTTCCCGCAGCACCTGGAAGGGGCCGGAGACGATGGAGGCGCCTTCGGGGACGCCTTCGACCTCGATGGTGAGGCCGCCGAT
>JBFWQE010000037.1:0-39791 GCA_050249615.1 Vicinamibacterales bacterium | reverse complement strand
GGGCTCGCCCTGCGGGCGTGTGGGCGCGCCCTTCGGGCGCGTGGGCAAAGGCCCACCTCACGGAGTGCCGCCCGCGCGCCGCGCGAGCGGCGCCGTCCCGGCATGCGTACTGCACTGCAGCGCCGCAGGCATGCAGATGCGGTCCCTTGGCGTTCCGCTTCCGGACAACGTTGTCCGCCTGCGGCCACTGCGCGGGACGAGTGCTGGGACGAATGACTCTCTGCTTGATCCTGCCCAGCAAGACGCCGATAGTCGGAGGATGCAAAAGGACGACTGGGTCCGCATCCGGCCGCTGGCCTTCTTTCTCGTCGCGATCGGCCTCACTTTCTTTTCCTCGTTCCAGTCGTACTACTTCGTCTCCACGTTCACGGAGAAGCCGGCGCCCTTCGGCCTGCTCTTCGTACTGAACCTGGGCTACTGGTACTCGTGGGCCTGCCTGGCGCCGGGCATCTTCTGGCTGTCCCGCCGGTTCCCGCTCGACAAGCAGCACTGGCGCGTCTCGCTGCCGATGCACCTGGTAGGCGTGTTCGTGGCGACGACGCTGCACGTGGCGATGACGGTGGCGACGCGGGTGGGGACGTCCTGGACGATCGGTGAATCCACGGCCTCGTGGCAGCGCGAGGCGCAGCGGATGTTCTTCCTCAATTTCGACTGGGAGATGATGACCTACTGGGCCATCGTCGGGTTGTGCCATGCGCTGGCGTACCGGAACGTGGCGCAGGCGCGCGCGCTCAGGGCCAGCCAGCTCGAGACCCGCCTGGTCGAGGCCCAGTTGCAGACGCTGCAACGGCAGCTGCAGCCGCACTTCCTGTTCAACACCCTGAACACGATCTCGGCGCTCATGCACCGCGACGTGGAGGCCGCCGACGCCATGATCGCCAGGCTGAGTGACCTGCTGCGTATCTCGCTCCAGATGGTGGGGGTCCAGGAAGTGTCGCTGAAGGAAGAACTGGATTTCCTCTCCAAGTATCTGGAGATCGAACAAACCCGCTTTCGGGACCGTCTCACGGTGGTGTTCGACGTGCAGCCGGACACCTTTGACGCCCTGGTGCCAAACCTTATCCTGCAGCCGCTCGTCGAAAATGCCATCAAGCATGGCATCGGGCCCCGTCCCGCGCCCGGCACCATTACCATCCGGTCCCGCCGGGTGCGCGGGATGCTGGAGCTGAATGTCCAGGACAACGGGGTGGGGCTGTCGGCGGCCAGGCTGTCCGACTTCAACCGGGGCGTCGGGCTCTCGAACACGCGTGCGCGGCTGGAGCACCTGTACGGGTCGCTTCACCGCTTTGAATTCCGGCAGCCGCCAGAGGGGGGGCTGCTGGTATTGATTGCCGTACCGCTGGCGGAGGTTGCCGAGGAAGTGGTGGGGGTGCAGGCCGTAGAGGGGGCTGCGTGAACAAGATCCGAACCGTGGTGGTGGACGACGAGCCGATGGCGCGCGAGCGCCTGGTCGGCCTCCTGGGGCAGGAGAAGGACATCGAGCTCATCGGCGAGTGTTCCGACGGCTCACAGGCCATCTCGGCCATCCAGCAGCAACAACCCGACCTGGTGTTCCTCGACGTGCAGATGCCGGCGTGCGACGGCTTCGGGGTCATCGAGCACGTGGGCCCGGAGCGCATGCCGGCCGTGGTGTTCGTCACGGCCTACGACGAGTACGCGCTCAAGGCCTTCGAGGTCCACGCCCTCGACTACCTGCTGAAGCCGTTCGGCCGCGATCGCTTCCAGCAGACCCTGCAGCACGCCCGCGCGCACGTCGAGCGTCGCCGGGCCGGGGACCTGGGCCGCCGCCTGATGGCGCTCGTGCAGGACATCAAGCCCGAGCCGCAGAAGATGGATCGCCTGGTCGTGAAGTCCGGCGGGCGCGTGTTCTTCCTGCGCACCGACGACATCGAATGGGTGGAGGCCGCCGGCAACTACGTCCGCCTGCACCTGGCGAACGACTCGCATCTCTTCCGCGAGACGATGAACAACATGGAGGGGCGGCTGGACGGCCGGCGCTTCGTCCGCATTCACCGCTCGCGCATCGTCAACACGGATCGGATCAAGGAACTGCAGCCGTGGTTCAACGGCGAGTACGTGGTCGTGCTGCACAACGGCACGCGCCTCACGCTCAGCCGCGGCTACCGCGAGAAACTGCAGGAGAGGCTGGGGAAGGGGTTCTAGAGGGCCGCGCTTCGCGCGGTGAGCCCTCGCGGGGCTCGGGTGGGCCTTCGGCGGGCACGCCTTGCGGCGTGTGGGGTCCCACGGCGCGCAAGCGCCGCCCACGGCACTGTGGTGCCGCCCGCCGCGCGAGCGCGGCCCACCGGCGAAGCCGGCCCGAGCAAAGCGAGGCCTTTCATGTCCGAGCACCACGGCGAGAAGGAGCTGGCGGCCTTCATCCGGGCCGGCGCGGCACGGCGTCAGGAGCAGGCCTTCGGGGACTACTTCAAAGGCCGGAATGCGTCGTGCGCCCTCGGGGCGGCGTACGAGGGCATGTATCGGCTGCCCGACAATGCCGACGGCACCCGCCCGACGAAGGACCTCGAGTGGTTCTTCGACTGCCTGGAGGGCACGATCCGGCGCTGTCCGGCGGAGGGATGCCACAAGACCCTCACACTGGCATCCATCCTCGTCCACCTGAACGACGACCACCGCTGGACGCGCGAGCAGATTGCCGCCTGGCTGGAAGAAGAACGGGCCAACGGCCGCCTGGCGCCCCGCCCGCCCGTCACGCCGTAGCGCCCCGCGCCGGCGAGCTTGTCCCGCCACCCGGTCCACCCCGCGGACGCCCCCGGCCCAACCGCTCAGGACTCCGATGAATCTGGAATGGATTCATCGGAAATTTCACAGTTGGCGTCCGGAAATTTGTAATGGTCCTGCGCGCGCGCGCCCTGCTACCGTCGACAGGCATTGTCGACCAGCAGAGGAGACACGCGGATGCGACACTTCAAGGTTCCCGAGACGCTCCGGCATGACCTGCCCGCCGCCGTGGTGGTGTTCCTGGTGGCCACGCCGCTCTGCCTGGGAATTGCGCTCGCGTCGGGCGCGCCGCTGTTTTCCGGCATCATCGCGGGGGTGGTCGGCGGCATTGTCGTTGGGGCGGCGAGCGGGTCGGCCCTGGGTGTCAGCGGGCCGGCCGCGGGCCTGGCGGTCATCGTGCTCGGCGCCATCACGACCCTTGGGGCCTGGGAGACCTTCCTGCTGGCGGTGGTGCTGTCCGGTGTCATCCAGGTGGCGCTCGGCTTCGCGCGCGCGGGCGTCATCGGCTACTACTTCCCCTCCTCGGTCATCAAGGGCATGCTTACCGGCATCGGCCTGACCATCATCCTCAAGCAGCTGCCGCACGCGGTGGGCTACGACGCCGACCCTGAGGGCAGCCTGGCGTTCGCCCACGCGGGCGGCGCGAACACGTTCTCGGCGCTCGGCGAGATGCTGGGGCTCGTCCAGCCGGGCGCGCTGATCGTGGCGCTGATGTCCCTCGGCGTGCTGGTGCTCTGGGAGCAGCCGCTCGTCAAGCGGATGAAGGCGTCGCTCTGGATCCAGGGCCCGCTGGTGGCGGTCGCGGTGGGCATCCTCCTCAACGAGGTGTTCAAGGCCGTCGCCCCGTCGATGGCCATCGCGTCCACGCACCTCGTGCAGATGCCCCTTGCCGAGGGCGTGCGGGGCTTTCTCTCGCTGTTCACGCTGCCGGACTTCTCGCAGGTGGCCAACCCGGCGGTCTACACCACCGCGATCACGCTCGCGGTCGTCGCCAGCATCGAGACGCTGCTGTGCGTCGAGGCGACGGATCGGATGGACCCGATGAAGCGCGTGACCCCGACGGATCGCGAGCTGAAGGCCCAGGGCCTCGGCAACATCGTGTCGGGCCTCATCGGCGGGCTCCCGATCACGCAGGTCATCGTGCGCAGCTCGGCCAACATCCAGTCCGGCGGGCGGACGAAGCTCTCCGCCATCCTGCACGGCGTGCTGCTGCTGGCGGCCGTCGCTGCCATGCCTTCGCTCCTGAACCTCATTCCGCTGGCGACGCTGGCGGCCATCCTGCTGGTCGTGGGCTACAAGCTCGCGAAGCCGGCGCTCTTCGCCTCGATGTACAAGCTCGGCCCCTACCAGTTCATCCCCTTCATGGTGACCATCGTCGGGATCCTGGTGACCGACCTGCTGGTGGGCATCGGGCTGGGGATGGGCGTCGCGGTCTTCTTCATCCTGCTGACGAACTACCGCAACCCGTACTTCGTGGACACGAAGCCGCACAAGCCGGGCGAGGTGGTGCGGCTGGCGCTGTCCGAGGACGTCTCGTTCCTGAACCGCGCGACGATCATGCGGACGCTCAACGCCATCCCGCCCGGCACCCGGGTCGAGATCGACGCCACGCGGTCGGTGAACATCGACTACGACGTCTACGAGATCCTGAGGGACTTCGAGCAGCGCGCGAAGCTGGTGAACATCGACCTCACCATCCGCGGGCTCGACGCGCTCCGCCGCGCGAACGACTCCATGCGCCGCGTCGAGCGGGTGATTCGCCGCGAGCGGAAGCGCGTGGCGCGGCAGGCGGCGTAGGGGACCGGCACGGGGGAGTCAGGAGTCAGAAGTGAGAAGTCAGAAGTGAGAAGTGAGAAGTGAGAAGTGAAAAGCGAGACGTGAACCCAGCACAGCGCGGAAGGACGGCCTGACCCATGCGGACACAGACGAAGGAGATCCAGCAGAGCCTGACGCCGGAGAAGGCGTTCGAGATTCTCAAGGAGGGCAACCGGAGGTTCGTCAGCAACCTGCGGCTGAACCGCAACCTGCTGCAGCAGGTGAACGAGACGTCGGACGGACAGCACCCGTTCGCCATCATCCTGAGCTGCATTGACTCCCGGACGAGCGCCGAGCTCATCTTCGACCAGGGCCTGGGCGACGTCTTCAGCGTCCGCATCGCGGGTAACGTGCTGAACGAGGACATCCTCGGCAGCATGGAGTTCGCGTGCCACGTGGCCGGCGCGAAGCTCATCGTGGTGCTCGGCCATACCCGGTGCGGCGCCGTGAAGGGCGCCTGCGGGCACGTCCAGCTGGGCCACCTGACCGGACTCCTGGGCAAGATCGGCCCGGCGGTCTACGAGGTGGAGAAGCGGGACGGCGCCAGCCTGACGCCGGACGACCTCGTCGAGCGCGTTGCGGTCGAGAACACCCGGCACCAGATGCACGGCATCCTGGACCGCAGCCCGATCCTCGAGCATCTCTACAACGAGGGGAAGATCGGCATCGTCGGCGGGATTTACTCCGTGGAGACGGGGGAGGTGACGTTCTTCGACCAGCAGTTCCACCCGCCGTCCGGCACGGCCGAGGTCCCCGAGCCGGTCGTCGCCAGCCGCTGACGGGATCCGCCTGACAACGCGAACGGCCGCCGGTGGGCAACCCCACCGGCGGCCGTTCTCCGTTCGCCCCACGTCGATCCGAACCTACCGGCGTCGAACCCCCGTGGTTCGAACCCTCGGGCCTACCAGTTGAACTTCACCCCGAACTTCGCGATGCGCGGCGGCAGCACCGTCGTCGCCTTCTCGAAGGAGGCGCCCGATCGCCAGTTCATGTTGATCGCAGTGTTCGAGTTGAGCGCGTTGTAGAGGTCGAAGAACAGCCCCACGCGCGCGCGGTCGGCGAACGTCAGCTGCTTCTCGACGCGGATGTCGAACACCGACACCGTGTCCTGCCGCCGCGTGCCGATCGGCTCGGCCAGGATGATCTGGTTGCCGTAGTTCAGCTCGCCCGGCCGGGTGACGAAGAAGCGGCCGTACGGCGCGCCGCTCTGCATCTTGAGGACCGGCGTCACCCGCAGGCCCCAGCCGGCGTCGACGGTGCCGCTGATCTTCGCGTTCCAGTTCGTGAACTCGTTCAGCGTCTTCTCGTTCGGGTTCGTCGGGTAGCTGCCGAAGAACGAGAACTGGCTGACGGCGGTGGCGAAGCGGTTGTTGAAATACAGGTTGCCGTACTCCTCGGTCCACGTGTACGAGTAGGAGGCCACCATCGACCAGCGGTTGCCGTAGCGCTTGTTGGCCGAGAACTCGAGCGTCTTGTAGTTGCCCTCGTACCCGGGGATGTTCGTCGTCACCTGGCTCGAGCGGCGGCCCGGGTCGTCCAGGTTGAAGGCGGGGATGGCGCGGTCGTCGCCGTTGCCGTAGACGTTGTCGGCGCCGGGATCGACCACCGTCACCGGCACGTTGAACGCGTCGAACGGACGCAGCTCGTTCACCTGCTGCCAGCCCTGGTTGTCCGTCTTGTAGACGTAGCCCACGCGCACGCCCAGATCGTTCAGCACGGCGCGTTCCAGGAAGAACGACATCTCGTCGTTGTAGGCGTTCTTCAGGTTCGGGTCCACGCGGGCGTTGGCGACGCCGCCGAACCGGGTCTCGAGCACGCGCTCCTCGCCCTCCTGGTACACGCGATCGCCGTTGGCGTCGTTCCACGTGTAGTCGGCGTACTGGTTGGCCGTGTTCGGGTTCACCGAGTCGGCCAGGTTCACGCCGGTGTTGAAGTAGAAGCGGCCCCAGTTGGCCTTCAGGACCGTCTTGCCATCGCCCATGACGTCGTAGGTGACGCCCAGGCGCGGGACGAGGTGGTTGAAGGCGATGACCTCGGACACCTCCGAGAACTGGAGGGGGGTCGGGACGAAGCGTCCCGCGGGCAGCGACTGCTCGGGCAGCCAGACGCGGTAGCGGTCGAACCGCGCGCCCACGTTCAGCGTCAGGCGATCGATCTGCCAGGTGTCGGTCACGAAGAGCGCCGTGGAGGCCAGTGCGCTCCAGCTGTCCGCGTTGTTGTAGAGGCGCACCGACGCCGGCGTCGTGCCCATCGGGCCGTTGCTCAGGTCGCCGTTCACGAAGTGAATCACGTTGCTGGCGTACGCCTGGTTCCACAGCGTCTCGCCCTTCTCGTCCAGGTACTCGCCGCCCACCTTGAAGTTGTGCGAGCCGCCCAGGAAGTTGTCCTTGAAGTAGCTGAGCGCGCCCGTGTACTGGTTGCGCCGCCGGCGCAGCTCCCAGTCGCGCCCGCCGCCCAGGATCTGGTTCGTGCTCAGCGACTCGTAGCGGGTGTCCGTCGTGTTGCTGTCCAGCCCGAAGTTGTAGCCGAACTGCCCGGCGCGGACCTCCGCGAACATGTTCTGGTTGATCGTGCCGTTCCACTCGCCCTTGTACACCCAGCTCGGGGAGTCCTGCAGCACCGTGGAGTCGGCCGTGATGTGCACCGGCGCCCCCAGGCGGTTGCTGCTGTCGGTGCGGTTCGGCTGCTGCTTCGTGCCGTGCTGCAGGTACCCGATGAGCTTGTTGTTCTGGTTCATCTGGTAGGTGGTCTTGCCCGTGTAGTTGGTCAGCTTCGTGTTGAACGGCGTGCCGTCCAGGAAGCTGCCCGACGGCGGCGCCGCCACCGAGTTGCGCTGGTTCAGGTACGCGAAGTAGCCCCAGACCTTGTCCTTGACGATGGGGCCGCCGACGTCCACGTTGAGGTTCTTGTAGGACGCCAGACGGTTGCCGTCGTCGCGGATGATGGCGCCCGGCGCGGGCCGGATCTGGTCGGCCTCGAGATTGCGGCTCTGGATGTCCTCGGTCTCGAAGTCGTAGTAGAGGCTGACGCTCGGCGTGTTCGCGCCGCTCTTGCTGACGAACTGCGTGAGCACGCCCGGGTTCGGCATCTCCGCGGAGTTGCCCGCCGCGCCGATGAACACCTCCTCGAACGACCCGTAGTCCAGGTAGAAGCCGGCCGCGGAGGTGCCTTCCGTCGTGTTGATGCCCTCCACCAGCGGGCGGTTCTGGCCCGAGTAGCCGTACGAGAAATACGTCGTCTGCGTGCCCATCGTCGAGCCGCCGACGTCCACCCGGTTCAGCGTGACCGACGGCGTCGTCGCCAGCAGCGACCACATGTCTCGCGCGTTCGGGATGGACGACAGCATCTGCTGGTCGTAGTTGGTCTGCACGCGCGTCGCCGACGTGTCGATGACCGGCGACTGGCCGCTGACCGTCACCGTCTCCTGCAGCGTCGCCACGTTGAGGGCGATGTTCACCTGGGCATTGAAGCCCAGCGTGATGCGGATGCCTTCGCGCACGGCGGTCTGGAAGCCCGCGAGCTCGTAGCTGATGCGGTACTCGCCGGGGGGCACGGCGGGGAAGCGGTACACGCCCGCTTCGTTGGTGACGACCGTGAGCTGGCCGATCTGTGCCGGGCTGGTGGCCGTGACCGTGACGCCGGGTAGCACCCCGCCCTGCGCGTCCCTCACTTCGCCGCTGATGCTGCCCGTGGAGCTGGCGCCGCCGCCCTGGGCGAACGCCGGCGCGGAGCTGAGCCCGAGCACCGCCACGAGCGCCCAGACGAGGTTGGTCCAACGCTTCATTCGAGAACCTCCTGACAGGTGAATCCGGACCGCCGTGTGTGGGCACGGGGGCGGAGAGCCGCAAGACGCGGCTCGAGCCTGGCAGGAGCAATTCCAGTGCCCCGGCTCGTCACGGCCGGCGGCCGTTCGTCCCATGCCGTCGCTGGGACGAGCAGCGGTCATGGGGGACGGATACCCGACGCACGCCTCGAGTGCCACTGACCATCCGTTACGCGCGGCGCAACGCGCGTCGCGCGTTTCAATCGCGTGAAGTCGGGATTCGTGAAACCGGATTGACGGGCCACGCCGCGGCCTGCGCGCCTCGGCCCCTACTGCATGAGGACCGGCAGGGCCGTGACGAACGATGCGACGAGGGCGACCAGAGTGAGGACGAGACAGCCGAGGGCGAGCGCGAGGTGGTCGATGCGCTCCTTCTTCAGCGGGTCGAGCACCAGCGAGGCGAGGTAGCCGCCGGCGAAGCCGCCGGCGTGGGCCCAGTTGTCCACGCCCGGGAAGATGAGGCCGAAGAGGCCGAGGAAGAGGGCGTACTGCAAGCCCGCCTGGCCGGCGTGGCTGTGCCCCGTCCGTCGCCCGTAGTGCACGAGCGCGCCGAGGAGCCCGAAGATGGGGGCCGACGCGCCCACCGAGAACAGCGCGCCGCCAATCAGCGGGATGCCCGCCAGGTAGAGCCCCGCCACCGAGCTGGCGGCGAAGCCGGTCACGCCGGAAGCCGTGTAGATGATGATCATGCGCCCCGCGCCGAACAGGTCCGCCACGGCGGGCGCGAGCTGGCGAATCCACATCACGTTGAAGAAGATGTGCAGCACGCCGGCGTGCAGCCAGCCGGCCGTGAGTACCGTCCACCAGCGATCGAAGGTGAACACCGGCACCGCGCCGCTCGCACCGAGCAGGAACAGGATCTCGGTGCTGGGCGAGAGGAATCCCTGGATGTTGGTGCCCGAGAGCAGGAGCGACAGCGCGTAGAGCGTGATGGTCCCGCCCATCACGACGGGGACGAACCCGAGGTCGTGGCCGAGGCGCCGGAGCGCCGGCCCATAGCCCCACAGCCCGGGATTGCGTCGGCCGCAGTTGTAGCAGGTGTCGTCGTTCACCCCCACGAGCACGCCGCAGGAGGTGCAGATGACGGACCCTTCGGTCTGGCGCTTGAGCATCATCTAGATGTTAGTTCATGGGTGCAGGGTGCAGGGTGCAGGGTGCAGGGTGCACGGTGCACGGGTGTAAAGGTTGCAGCGGCAGGGGGCGTGGGGGCGCTCCGCCCGTGGCGCCCCGACGCTCGTCCGCGACGTCTCCCCTGCACCCTGCACCCCTGCACCCCTAGCGAAAGTACCGTCTGTACCACGCAATAGACCGCTCCAGCGCATCCACGACGTGCTTCGTCTCTCGCAGGCCGTGGCCCTCGCGGGGGTAGCGGGCCATCACGGTTTCCACGCCGACGTCGTGGAGTGCGATGTAGAACTGCTCGGCCTCTTCGATGGGCACGTCGTTGTCGTTCTCGCCGTGCAGGAACAGCACCGGGGTCTTCACCTGGTCGGCGTAGCGAATCGGCGAGCGCTCCCAGAGCAGGTCGATGATGCGCGGCGCCTCGGCCCCGTTCCCGGCGGCCGGTTCCCGGCTCCCGGTTCCCGACGTTGTCCGCACCCGCTCGTGCGGGAAGCCGCCGTACTCCACGGCGAGGTAGTCGTGGTAGTAGGCGAGGTAATTCTGCGTGACGAGGTTCGCGATGCCCGCGCTGGGAATGGCCGCCTTGAACCGCGGCGTGCGGGTGACGATCCAGTTCGTCAGCTGCCCGCCGTAGCTGCCGCCCTCGATGCCCATCCGGCCGGCGTCCAGCCATGCGTAGTTCGCGAGGGCGGCGTCCACGCCGGCCAGCACGTCGCGCGCTTCCGCACCGTTCTGGTCCCGGAAGATGGCGTCGGCGTGCGCCTGGCCATAGCCGGTGGAGCCCCGGTAGTTCACCATCAGCGTGGCCCACCCGAGGCCGGCATAGACCTGCGCCTTGGGGTTGAAGGCAGGGCCCTGCTGGCCGTGGGGGCCGCCGTGAATCATGACAATGAGGGGCACGCTCGCCGGCTTCGCTGCGCCCGTGCCGGCCGGCTTCGTGAGAAACGCCTCGATCTCCAGCCCTTCGTTCGTGAAGGTGAACGCCTCGACCTCGGCGAGCTGGCGCGCGCCGAGCAACTCCTGGTTGAGCGTGGTGACCTGGACAGGCTGCGTGTTCGGTGCGCTCCCTGCCTGGGAGGCCGGGACCGGGGTACGGAGCGCCGGGGCTGCAGCCCCGGCGACATCGACCGTGAACAGCTCCGCGGGAGAACCCGCCCCCGCGAACGCGTACGCGACGCGCCCTCTGGCGACCGAGAAGGCGCCCACACTGCCGCGCCCGCCGACGATGGTTTCTGGTCTCGCCGGGGCTGCAGCCCCGGCGCTCCGTCCAACAGGTGCCGTTCCGCTCCCGCCAGACTCGCGGCTCCCGCCGTCGGCAGGCGCATCCACCGCCATCAGCCTCACGTTCCCGCGTTCCTGCACGGTGAAGTAGAGTCGCCGCCCGTCCGCCGACCACTGCGGCGCGCCCTGCCGGTTGTCGATGGCCTTGCCCACCTCCACCCGCTCCGATCCGTCCGCCCGCATGACCCACACGTGGGTGTCCTCCATCGTCGTCTCGGAGGACGTGAGCTCGCGCGTCGTGCCGGCGAACGCGATGCGCGTGCCGTCGGGTGACCACGAGGGGAAGTATTCCGCGCTCTTCGTCTGCGTCAGACGCGTGACCGTGCCGTCCCCGACGCCGACGGTGAGGATGTCGTAGTTGAACGCCTTGTCGGGGTTCGCCTCGCGATTCGACACGAAGAGGATGCGGTCCCCCTTCGGCGACCAGTCGATGGAGTGCTCGTAGTGCGGGCCGTCGGTCAGCTGGCGCACGTGGCGCGTGGCGACGTCGGCGACGAAGACGTGCAGGCGCCTGTTGTCGTTGAAGCGGGTCAGACCTTCCGCGGCGGTCGGCTTGAACAGGTAGCGCGTGATGACCATCGGGTCGCCGTTCGCATCGCCGGACTCGGGACCCTCGGTGGCCGAGAGGAAGGCGAGGAAGCGGCCATCGGGCGACCACGCCACGCGCCTGCCCGAGGAGGGCAGGGGATGGTTCGTGCCGGTGATGGGTGCGATGAGGCGCGGCGCCTCCCCTCTACGCGTGGCGACCACCAGGCCGCTGCCTTCGGCCGTGCGGCCGAAGTAGGCGATCCGCGTGGCATCGGGGGACCAGCGGGGCCCCGACCCGTTCTCGAGCCGCACGGACTCGCCCTTCGCCACGTCGCGGAGCCAGGTGCTGCTGGTCGGGCGGCCGGGCTCGGCGTTCGACACGACCGAGTAGGCGAGGTCTGCCCCGGTGGGCGAGAGCTGCACGTCGCCTACCGACTGAAGCGTGTAGAGGTCCGCAGGCGCGAGCGGCGGCGTGCCCTGTGCCGCGACCGCTCCCCAGAGACCCACCAGCACTGCCACGGAAACGCAGGTGAACGAGCGCATCCGGCGAGTATAGAGGGACTTGGGACTTGGGACTTGGGACTTGGGGCTTGGGGCTTGGGGCTTGGGATTTGGGGCCTGGGATTCTTGGGGATCGAGGTCTTGGGATCTTGATCTTCGTGGCTCGCTTCGTGCCCTTCGTGTCCTTCGCGTTCCTGTGGACAGTCACACCACCTGCAGGCGGCGCGTGCCGAGCGCGAAGCAGGCGACTCCCACCACGACGAGGATGGCGCAGGGCAGGGCCATCTCGGCGAGGGTGAACCCGCGCCAGAGCGCACCCTCGATCGCCAGGATGGCCCACTTCACCGGGCTCACGTTGCCGAGCGCGGACATCCAGCCCGGCATCAGGAACTGCGGCACCATGCCACCACCCACCATCGAGAGCGGCATCATGATGGCCCAGGCCGTGCCCGAGGCGGCCTGCTCGGTCGTGCCGAGCGTGGCGACGAGCATCATGAGTCCGCAGAAGGCCAGCGTCGCCGAGAGCGACGCCATCACGAGCAGAGGCCACGAGGCGGGCCGGACGCCGAACACGAAGAACCCGAGGAGATAGAGCAGCACCTGCACCGCGACCATCGAGGCCAGGCACGCCAGCGCCTTGCCGCCGAGTATCTGCGCCCTCGACAGTGGCGACATGGCGAGCCTGACGAGGGTGCCGCGCGTGCGTTCGGAGACGAGGCTGACGCCGAAGGCCATCATGCAGCCGAGCAGGCCCCACAGCACGCCTTGCGGGAACGTGATGTCGAAGGCGTTCACGGGCCCGCGCCTCTCCCGCGCCACGGCGGCGGTGGTCACCTTCAGCGGCTGCCACTGTGGACCCGCCGAGCCTCCGGCCTGCTGCGTTGCGGGCGAACCCACGAAGGCCTTCAGCTCGCCAAGGAAACGCCCGAGTTCCGGCGGCGCATCGGGGTCGTCCCGCAGATCGGCGAGCGCGCGATCCACCATGTCGCTCGACGCCCTCGGGTCCGACAGCGTCCGCTGCATGTCCTCGGCGGCCGCCTTCATCAACAGCCCCTCGATCATTCCAGCCTCGGCCTTCCGCGACGGGTCGGCACCCAGCTCGACTTCACGTGGATCGCCGTAGAACAGGCGCGCGGACCGCTCGCCGAAGCCCGGCTCGAGCACGAGGAACGCGGCCCGCTGCCCGCGCCGCACGGCCGTCTCGGCCTCAGCCCGGGTCATCGGCGCCAGGTCGAACTGCCCCGAGTCCTGCAGGCGCTTGACGAACGCGCGCGAGCCGTCCGTGGCGTCCTCGTCCACGAGCGCCACGCGGATGGCGCCGGCCTCGCCGTCTCCCGGCCCGCCGAACGCGTAGCCGAACATCACCGCCACGATGACGGGAAAGACAATGGTGAAGAAGAAGGCCATCCGGACGCGCGGGAGCACGCGCAGATCCTTCAGGGCGAGCACGAGCACGGCGTTCATGATGGGCCCCTTCCTCAATCCCTGAGCGACTGGCCGGTCAGATGCAGGAAGACCTGCTCGAGCGTCGGTCGCTCGACGTGGAAGTCACGGAGGGTGGTGGTGACCGCCAGGCGATTGAGCTCGCCGAGCGGGTCCGTGCTCGGCAGGCGCTTCTCGCCGTCCGCCGTCGTCACGACCAGCGTGGACGGGCCGCCGTGCGCTGCGAGCAGCTCGTCCAGCGTGCCGAGCGCGAGCAGCCGCCCGCGATCCACGATGGCGATGCGGTCACAGAGCCGCTCGGCTTCCTCCATGTAGTGCGTGGTGTAGATGACGGTGCGGCCGTCGCGGTTGAGCGCCTCGATGTTGTCGAAGATGGCGTTGCGCGACTGCGGATCGACGCCGACCGTCGGCTCGTCGAGCAGGAGCAGGTCCGGATCGTGGACGAGGGCCGCGGCGAGGTTGAGGCGCCGCTTCATCCCGCCCGAGTAGGTGCCTGCCCGGCCCCGCGCGCGATCGGCGAGGCCCACGAAGGCGAGACACTCGGCCACACGGCGGTCGAGCGTCGCACCCGCCAGGCCGTAGACCTGCCCGAAGAAGCGCAGGTTCTCCTCGCCGGTGAGCAGGTCGTAGATGGCCAGGCCCTGCGGCGCCACGCCCAGGCGCGCCCGCACGCGGGGAACGGTCGGGGCGCCCAGCCCCTCGATGCACACCTCGCCTTCGTCCGGCTCCAGCAGGCCGACGGCCAGTCCCACGGTGGTGCTCTTGCCGGCCCCGTTGGGCCCGAGCAGCCCGAACACCTCGCCAGGCCGCACGGTGAGCGACAGGCCGTCCACCGCCGTCAAGCTGCCGTACCGTTTCCGCACGTTTCCGAGCGTCAGCATGGTTGCTGACTGGATACGGCCCCGCGCCCGTGCGGTTCGGACGCCGCCGTCGAACGGCGGTTTGAGCGGATCCAGCGGTCGGCCCCCCGCACCTGCCCGCACCTGCCCGCACCTGCCCGCACCTGCCCGCACCCGTCGCACCCGTCCGCACCCGGGTAGAATGTCCCATCGCTACCGAATTCCTCATCATCCTGCTGCTCATCCTGGCCAACGGCGTGTTCGCCTTGTCGGAGATCGCCGTCGTGGCCGCCCGTAAGGTGCGCCTGCACCAGCGCGCCGACGATGGCGACGACCGCGCGCGGGCGGCCCTGGAGCTCGCCAACCACCCCGCGAAGTTCCTCTCGACCGTCCAGGTGGGCATCACGCTCGTGGGCATCCTGGCGGGCGCGTACGGCGGCGCGACCATTGCCGAGCCGCTGGCCGCGCGCATCGCCGTGGTCCCCGAGCTGGCGCCCTACGCCGAGGGCATTGCCCTGGGCATCGTCGTGGCGGTCATCGCGTTCCTGTCGCTCGTGCTGGGCGAGCTGGTGCCGAAGAACGTGGCGCTCACCAACCCCGAGACCTTCGCGTCCTGGGTGGCCAGGCCGATGATGGGGCTGGCGCGCGTCGGCGGGCCCGTCGTGGCGCTGCTGACGGGCACGACCAACCTCATCCTGCGGCTCTTCGGGATCAAGGGACAGGTCGAGCCGCACCTGACGGAAGAGGAGATCAAGGCCATCATCAGCCAGGGTGCGGAGAGCGGCGTGCTCGAGGCCGAGGAAGAGTCGATCGTGCAGCGCGTCCTGCAGCTGGGCGATCAGCGCGTGGCAGGCATCATGACGCCGCGTCCCGACATCGAGTGGATCGACGTGGACGCCTCGGCCGAGGAGCTGCGCGAGTTCCTCGCCTCGCACAGCCACACGCAGTTCGTGGTGTGCCACGGCGGGCTCGACAACGTCCTGGGCCTGGTGCGCTCGGCGGATCTGCTGCCCATCGCGATGCGGGGCGCGGCCATCGACCTCCGCGCGGTGACCCAGGATGCGCTGTTCGTGCCCGACTCGATGCCGGCGGTGCAGCTGCTCGACGCGTTCCGCGCGTCACACAAGCACATGGCGCTGGTGATGGACGAATTCGGGGCGGTCGAGGGGCTCGTAACCGTCACCGACATGCTCGAGGCCCTGGTCGGGCACCTCCCGGAGAGCGCCGCCGAAGAGGCGGCTGCGTTCGTGTCCCGCGCCGACGGGTCGTGGCTCGTCGAGGGCTCGGCCTCCATGGAGGAAGTGGTCGAGCGCCTGGCGCTCGAGCCGCTCCCCGAGGAGGAGGCGGGCGCGTACCACACGCTGGGCGGCTTCGTGATGGCGCGCCTCGGGCGCGTGCCTGCGACCGCCGACTGGTTCGAGTGGGGCGGGATGCGATTCGAGGTGATCGACATGGACGGCCGGCGGATCGACAAGGTGCTGGTGAACCGTGTCGGGAGTCGGGAGTCGGGAGTCGGGACGGGAGCGAATCGCGACGGGAGTGACTGAGGGCGCGCCCTGCGGGCGCGAGGGCCCGTCCTGCGGACGTGTGGGCCTTCGGTGGGCCCTGTTTGTCGCGCGTGGAACAACTCACGGCACGGAGTGCCGCCTGCCTCGCGCTGCGAGGCCCACGGCGCGCGAAGCGCGCCGCCCTATCCGAGGCCTCTCTGCTCGATCCACGCCCACTGCTCGTCCGTGACGGGCATCACCGACAGGCGCGGCAGGCGCACGAGCGGGAAGTCGGCGAACTCCTTCACCGCCTTCACCTCGGCGAGCGTCACCGGCTGCTTCAGTGCCCTGTCGGGCACGAGATCCACGACATGGAGCTTGCCGTCCTTGTCCGCCGGGTCGGGCCGAGGGGCGCTCGCGACCTTCGCGATGCCGACGACAGCCTTCTCGTTGCCGGTGTGGTAGTAGAAGACCCGGTCCCCGGGTTTCATGGCGCGCAGGTTCTTCTGCGCGACGGGATTCTTCACGCCCGACCACACGGTCTTGCCGTCCTTCACGAACTGCGAGAACGGGTAGTTCGCCGGCTCTTCCTTCACCAGCCACTTCATGGGCAGAGGATAGCACTGCTCCTCGGAGCCCATTCCTGCGATACTGGCTACGGCCGGGCTGGGCGTTCCCCTCGCACCGCCGGCCAGGAGCATCGTATGAAGCGGCTGATCGCATTGTTCTTGGGACTGACACTGGCTGTGACGGTCTCCACCGGGGTGGAAGCCCAGCTCGGCGGCCTCCTGCGGAAGAAGGCGGGAGAGGTGCTTGGGAAGAAGCCACCGGCGCCCGCGCCGGCTCCCGCACCTGAGCCGGCGCCCGGGGAGGACGCCCCGAGCCCGACACCCGCCACACCGGGTGGAGCTGACACCCGCGATACCTCGCCGGCGAGAGGGAGGGATGCGGCGTCGCCCCTTGACGTCAGCGAGCTGCCGGTCCGCCAGTCGGCGGATCAGGTCCTGCGCGATCGCGTCCGCGCGCGCGAGAGCGGGGACTGGGATCAGCTGCCCTTCATCCCGCCCGCAGCGGTCGCCGCCGCGTACGCGCTGGGCGAGTCCGCCCAGGTGGCGCTGGTCGAGACCGTCGGGGCGGCCGTGAAGTCCACGGTGATGTCAGCGGCGTTCATGGCCGAGCACGACGAGTACATCAAGCGGGAGCACAAGGCGGTCAACCATGGCCTGACCGGGGTGGTCACGATGGAAGAGGCCGTCAAGCGGAACGACATGAAGGCGCTCGAGGCCATCCAGCTCCGCCAGACGCTCGCGGCCCAGATCGAGCTCTCGCGCTCGGTGCCGGCCGACTACCTGAAGACGCAGTTCGACGAGGAACTCGCCGACTGGAAGAAGCAGGCGGCGAACACGGGGCGTCGCGATCGCGCAAAGTACCAGAAGCTGGTCGCCGCCGCGCAGCCGCTCGAGGGCCTCGCGCCCGGCGACGAGAAGTTCCGCCGAGGCTACGCCGTCCTCAAGTCCATCGAGAACGACGGCCCCGACGAGGAGGCCGCCGTCTTCGCGCTCTACGACCGGGAGAAGCAGGAACAGGAGCAGATCGCCTACGACCAGCACAACCTCAAGGGGCAGCTCCAGCGAAACCTGACGGCGTTCGTGGCCATCGCCTCGAAGGTCAACTTCGGCGCGCAGACCGTGGAGAAGAATGGGAAGACGCTGTTCGTGAACCCGGCCGACGAGCGCCAGGGCGCGATCTGGAAGGCGTGCTTCCGCGCAGGTGAGGCGCCCACGGCGGCCGCCATCAAGCTGGCCAGGGCCTGGCTCGCGGAGCTGTAACGGAACCGGGGTCTCGGGTTCTGGGGTTCGGAAAGTGTCAGCGGAGTACGTCCAGGCGCCGCAGCCAGTTGCCGAGGGCGTACAGGTGGTCCATGTGATCGGGGGCGGAGTTCCCGGCGAAGCCGAGGACGCGCAGGCTCCCCCGTCCCGAGTCGCTCAGCTGCTGCATGCCGAGCGGCCCCTCCGCCAGCCGGGCGCGGCGCGCCACGCCCGCGCTCCCCAGAAGCGCGTCGGCGGTCTCCGTTGTGCTCGCGTAGGTTCCAGGGAACACCTCGGAGTGGGTCACGAGCAGGTGTTTGCGGCCAGCCGCGGCCTCAGAGGCCAGGCGCAGGAAGACGTCGAGGTCCTGCGATGCGACCTTTGGGTCGAGGCTGCGGGGCGCACCGGCATCGCCCTCGTAGCCTGCGTGCAGTGAGTCGGCCAGGATCACCGCGCCCACGCGCGCGAAGTGATCCGGCACGCGCAGGATGGCGCGGACCGCGCCGTAGCCGGCGCTGAAGCTGGTGAGGACGACCGGGTCGAAGCTCACCCGCCTCCCCAGGAGACGTGCCGAGGCCGTGCGAGCCTCCTCGAGAAGCGCGCCAAACGCGGATGCGTCCGCGAAGGCCTTGCCGTAGACGCCAGACCCGCTGCCCAGCTGGAACGTGACGAGTGCCGCGTCGAGCCCGGCGGTGGCCACGTGTCGCTCGACGAGCCACGGCGCGCCATGGAAGTGGACGACCAGGGCCAGCCGGTCGCGCGGACGCAGGCCCTCCCGGATGAAGAGCGTGCCTGCCCCGATCGCGGCGCGCTGTCCACGCGGCGACTCCTGCGTGACTCGCGGATGCGGACGCGTCGTGTCCGACATCGGCGACGGGTTCTGCGGCGCGGGCGCCTGCGCCGGCGATCCGAACGCCGAACAGGCGCTCACCAGCACGGCAAGGATGGCCGGACGCATGCTGGAGGGGTCCGACGAAACGTGTCCCGTCTGCCTCCGGGCCGCTACTCGGCCGTTGTCGGATCGATGATCGCCTTCACCTCGAAGACGTTGTCCGCAGGAAATCCGCCCTGGCGCGCGTGCTCACGAACCATGTCGGCATTCGGCGCGCGATACACGCAGAAGATCTTGTCGGCGAGCACGTAGCTGTGCACCCACTGAATTTGCGGGCCCATGTCGTTGAGTACCCCGCACGACTTCTGCGAGACTGCCTGGAGCTGGTCCGGCGTGAGCGAGCCGGCGCCAGGGATGTTGCGCTCGATCAGGTACTGCGGCACGGAACCTCCTTGGTCAGGAAACGCGGCGACGATATCACACCCCGGAAGGGTTCTCCGCCGGGATATCGACACGCCACGCGCGCCTGCCCGTGCCGCAATCGAAGGTGCTCACCAGGGTGCCCGTATACGTCGCCGACGACGTCGGCGTCTCCCACAGCGTAACCCGTGTCACGGGCAACCCGCCTTCCGCAGCCACCTCGAAGATCAGGCGGGCCAGCCGTTCGACCGTGGGGTTGCTCTCGAGCAGGTACATGGGCTCACCAAGCGCCCGCAGCGGGGCGACGAGCGGATCATCGTGCCGGAGAATCATCCGGTGATCGATCTCCCGGTCGATCCAGCCCTTGACGATGCGCTTGAGGTCCGCGAAGTCCACGACCATTCCGCGGCGGTCGAGGCCATCGGTGCGCACCTCGACCTCCGCGACCGCGTTGTGGCCGTGCGGGTGCCTGCAGATGCCGTCGTAGTCGAGCAACCGATGCCCGTAGCAGAAGTCGATCTGCTTGATCACGCAGTACACGGCCATCTCTCAGTTCGGGTCCGCCGGGATGCGCCGGCGCCCTGGCCGACCGGCGGAGCCGGCGGGCCGGTAGGAAAAAAGAAGCCGCCGGTCCACCAGGAGGCGAACTTACCGGCGGCTGAGGGGTTGAGCTTGGCAGGGACACCGTACCAGCCATGGCCCACGGCGGATATGACGGCGGTCATATCCCCGCATTTTTCGGAACGGGGCGTGCCCGGTGCCGGACGAGCAGGGCCAGGCCCAGCAGCACGAAGGCATTGCCCTGGTGCGTGACCGCGAGCGGAGTCGGCACCACATACAGCAGGGTGCTCACGCCGAGAGTCACCTGAAGCACCAGGCCGCCGAGGAGAAGGGAGGCCGCAGCGCGCGTGGCCGCCGGACGCCAGCGGCGCGTGAGCGGCCACCACAGCAGGAGGACGAGCAGGGTCAGCAGGCCGGCGAGCAGCCTGTGGCCGAACTGGACGGTCACGATGTCCTCGAACACGTTGGTCCAGAGGGGCCGCGCACCGAACAAGCCCTCGGGAATCCACCGGCCGCCCATCAGCGGGAAGGTGTTGAACGCGAACCCCGCACGCGTGCCGGCCACGAACGCGCCCGACACGAGCACCAGCAGCACCAGCGCCACCACCGCGTTCGAGAGGTGGCGTACCCGGTCCGAGACGGGACGTCCCGGCGCGGGCTCCGGGCGCAGCAGGTCCAGCGCCGTCCAGACCAGCCCGCCGAATACCACGGCCGCCAGCAGGAGGTGCGCGGCGAGGCGGTACGGACTGACCCGCGGCACATCGACGAGCCCGCTGGCGACCATGTACCAGCCGACGGCACCCTGCAGGCCGCCCAGGGCGAAGAGGCCCGCCAGTCGGGGCACGAGCGAGCGCGGCACCCTGCCGCGCGCCCACCAGTACAGCAGCGGACCGAGAAACACCAGGCCGACGAGCCGGCCCAGCAGGCGATGCACCCACTCGACCCAGTAGATGCCCTTGAAGGCCTCGAGCGACATGCCGCGGTTCACTTTCTGATACTCAGGCGTGCGGCGGTACTGTTCGAGCGCGTCCTGCCACTGCGCCTCCGTGAGTGGCGGAACCACACCCGTGACCGGAGCCCACTCCACGATGGACAGTCCCGAGTGGGTGAGCCGGGTGATGCCGCCGACGATCACGATGACGAGCACGAGTGCGGCGCAGAGCAGCAGCCACCCGGCGAGGACCGGATCGTACGGAAGCGAAGCGCGCGGTCGCGCGGGGCGCGGTATGACGCTGGTCATAGCTCCCTCTCGAGGGCGCTGGCAGGATTGGGCGAGTGCATGCCTCGCATTCGGCCCGCCTCATCGTCGTCGGGGGCCACACCCGGGCGGTGGGGAAGACCTCGACCATCGAGCACATCCTCCGGTCCCGGCACGGCGAGTGCTGGACAGCCTTGAAGATCTCGGCCCACCGTCATGCCCGCGCCGGCGGGTCTGCGCCCCGCGTGGAAGAAGCCACCGAGGCCTCTCCGCTCACGCAGACCGGTCGGTACCTCGAGGCGGGCGCTTCGCGCGCGCTGCTGTGCCGCACGCCCGACACCCGGCTGCCCGAGACAGCGGCGCTTCTCCAGCGCCTGCTCGCCGGAGGCCACCGGGTCATCGTCGAATCGAATCGCATCGTTTCGCTCGTGCACGCGGACGTGGTGCTGTTCCTCGTCGCGCCGGCGCTGGACGACTGGAAGCTGTCGTCTGGCGCGTGCCTGACGCGGGCCGATGCGCTGGTCAGCACCGGCCGATCAGCCCTGGTCGCCGCGGCGCTGGCCGCGCGGGGCGCGGGCGTGGACAACCGCCCTGTGTTTCGCATGGACGGCGACCGCCGGGTACACGGACTGGACGCCTGGCTGGACGCGCGGCTGGCACGTGCGCGCGGGACCGCGCGGGCTCATACCTCCATGCGTGTGGGCGCGCATCCGGCTGCCTCTGCCGTCCCGCACTACGAATGGTAGTGGAGGCTCTCGGGCAGGTACGGGTCCTGCGCCGGCACGGGCGCGGCCTGCCGGAACATCCATACCCAGGCCGCCACGAACGCCCCGGCCGCCAGTAGCGCCCCGCCGGCCTCCCACGCCCCGAACGGCGGGGCGTCGGGCGCCACCGAAGGCAGGATCATCAGGTACAGATCGAGCCACCGGCCCACCAGCACCGCCACCGCCACCTTTGCCAGCACGGCTGCCTGACGCTTGAACGGCCGGTTCATGATCGCCAGGAACGGGACGACCCAGTTCAGCGCGATGTTGACCATCACCAGCGGGAGCCATCCCCCACGCATGCGCGGGAGGAAGTACACGGTCTCCTCGGTGAGGTTGGCGTACCAGATCAGCATGTACTGGCTGAACCAGATGTACATCCAGAAGGTGGCGAACGCGAACAGGAGCTTGCCGAGGTCGTGCAGGTGCTCGTCGGTCACGACATGCCGGAGCGGTCCCGACTCGCGCAGCCAGACGACCAGCAGGATCATGATGGCGAGTCCGGACTGGAACAGGCCGGCGAAGTTGTGCACGCCGAACATCGTGCTGTACCAGTGCGGGGTGAGCGACATGATCCAGTCGACGCTTGCCAGGAAGCAGGTGAGCGCGAAGACGACGAGGAACGCGGCCGAAAGGCGCCGGTTCCGCCGTGTCCAGGCGAGGTCGCCATCGCGGTCCTGGCGCCGCGAGTTGCGCACCAGCGCCGCCGCGAACAGCATCCAGGCGGCGAAGTAGACGATGGCCCGCGTGAGGAAGAAGGGCAGCGACAGCCAGAGGCGCGTGAAGCTGCCCGGCGCTCCAACCGGTTCGTGAGTCCATGGGTAGAGCGATGGCCGGAGCAGGAAGACGAGCGCGAGCCCGATGGCGGCCACCGGCAGTGCGCGCGTCATCGATTCGGGCACGCGACGGAAGGCAATCACCCACGTGGCGTCGGCCGCGTAGCTCAGGGCGACGAAGAACGCGCCCGCCAGGCCGGCGCCGGCCAGCGCCCAGCTGGCGAGGAGCAGGTTGGCCGCGGCGCGGTCGGGGGCGATCGCGGCGCCAACCGCCAGCACCAGCGCGCCCGCGCCGCCCGCCCACAGGCCGACGCGTTGCACGGCCTGCATCGAGCCGCCTGCGGCTATTGCGGCGGGGACGGCGGCGTGGCCGGCGCCAGGGGTGGCGCCGCCTGGGCCGCGGCCTGCGCCGCTGCCCGCTGCTGCAGCAGCCGGACGTGCAAGATGACCTTCCATCGATCCTCCCTCGAGACCTGCGTGGCGTAGGACGCCATGTTCTTCTGACCGTAGGTCAGGATGTGAAACATCTGGCCGTCGGTGAGCTTGAGTGCGTTCTCCGCGGCGTAGGACGGCGGCGGCGGCACGCCCCGCAGGGTGACCGGGCCGTCACCCAGTCCGGCGGCGCCGTGACACACCGCACAGTAGTTCGCGTAGATCGTTCCGCCTCGCGCGAGCGCGGCCGGATCCTCCGCGGTGTACGGGTTGGTCAGTTCGACGCCCGCCCGCGCGGCATCCTCTGGCGAGGCCGTGTAGGGCAGGGGCGGCAGGCCACGCGGGATGGTGCCCGGCGGAGGGGGCTGCAGGACCTGCCCGCCCGGCAGCAGCGGCGACGGGGCGAACGCATCGGCCGGAACCGATCGCACCATGTTGGGCAGGAACTCCCAGTTCGGCACGTTCGGGTCCGCATCGATGCCGGCATAGGCGCCGACCAGGGCCACCAGCACGACGGACAGCAACAGGTTGAGCCCGCCCCTCATGGCCGGCCCTCCATGTCGCGCTCCTCGAACGCCACGGCCCGGTGGTCGGCGAAGAGCCGCCTGACGACGCGGGGGTCCGACGCGCCGGCGTCGAGCACCAGCACGAAGCGGTCGTGGGTCACGCGGGGATCCACGATGTCGGGCGTGCGCCACGGGCCCAGCCGGCGGGCGATGAGGAACGTGAGCACGACGCCCACGCCGGCGCTCAAGACCATGAGCTCGAACATCACCGGCACGAAGGCCGGCAGCGAGTTCCACGGCCGGCCTCCCACGTTGATGGGCCACGATCGGGCGGTCGTCCAGAACTGGAACCAGGTGGCGAACGCCAGGCCCGCGGCGCCCAGCGCGGCGCAGGCCCACGGCAGCCATGACGGCGCAAGGCCCATCGCGCGGTCCAGCCCGTGCACGGCGTACGGCGTGAAGGCGTCGACGATGTCGAAGCCCCGGGCTCGCGACTCGCCGGCGGCCGCGACGATGTCGGCCTCGTCCTCGAAGATGCCGAGGAATACGTGGCGGCTCATGGCCTTCCTCCCTTCGCATGGCGGTCGTGAGCCACGACCGCCTTCACCTCGCCGATGGCAATCACCGGGAGGAACCGGCAGAACAGCAGGAAGCACGTGAAGAACAGGCCGAAGCTGCCGATGAGCGTCGCCACCTCGATGCTGGTCGGCGTGTAGTCGGCCCAGCTCGAGGGCAGGTAGTCGCGGTGCAGCGAGGTCACGATGATGACGAACCGCTCGAACCACATGCCGACGTTGACGAAGAGCGACAGCACGAAGACCGCCGCCAGGTTGGTGCGCACGCGCTCGAACCAGAACAGCTGCGGCGTGATCACGTTGCACGCCACCATCGTCCAGTAGGCCCAGGCAAAGGGGCCGAACGCCCGGTTGATGAACACGAACTGCTCGTACGGGTTGTTGGAGTACGCGGCGATGAAGAACTCGGTCGCGTAGGCGAGGCCGACCAGGCTGCCGGTCGTCAGCACGAGCTTGGCCATGATGTCGACGTGCCGGACGGTGATGTAGTTCTCGAGGCGCATCGTCGTGCGGGCGATGATCATGAGCGTCAGCACCATGGCCATCCCCGAGAAGATGGCGCCGGCCACGAAGTAGGGCGGGAAGATCGTCGTGTGCCATCCCGGGATGAGGGAGGTGGCGAAGTCGAAGCTCACGATCGAGTGGACCGAGATGACCAGCGGCGTGCCGAGCGCGGCCAGCAGCAGGTACACCGACTCGTAGTGGTGCCACGTGCGGTAGGAGCCGTTCCAGCCCAGGCTGAAGAACGCGAACACCCGGCGGCGCAGGCCGTTCTTGAGCCGGTCGCGGACCGTCGCCAGGTCGGGCAGCAGGCCGACGTACCAGAACACGGCCGAGATCGTGAAGTACGTGCTGATGGCGAACACGTCCCACAGCAGCGGCGAGCGGAAGTTGACCCAGAGGGATCCGCGCGTATTGGGCAGCGGAAACACCCAGTAGGCGAACCACGGGCGGCCCATGTGGATCAGGGGAAAGATCGCCGCGCAGAGCACCGCGAAGATCGTCATCGCCTCGGCGGCGCGGTTGACCGAGGTCCGCCAGCGCTGCCGGAGCAGGAACAGGATGGCCGAGATGAGCGTCCCGGCGTGGCCGATGCCGATCCAGAACACGAAGTTCGTGATGTCGAACGCCCAGCCCACCGTGCGGTTGAGGCCCCAGGTGCCGATGCCGGTGGCGACCTGGTAGGACACGGCGGCCACGCCCAGCAGCAGCAGGGCGAACGAGCCAAGGAACGCGCCCCACCACAGGGCGGTCGGGCGCCCCTCCATCGGGGCGCAGACGTCCTCGGTGACCTGCGCGATGGTCCGGCCACCCGAGATCAGCGGCGTACGGAGCGACACGGCGTGCTCATTCATGGCTCGCATTCCCTCCACCCTCGCCGCCGTCATCCGGCCGGTTGCGGACCATCGTCAGATATCCCACCGATGGCTTCACGTTGAGCTCCTCCAGGACGCGGAAATGCCGCGGATCGTGCAGCAGGTGCGCCACGCGGCTTTCGGGGTCGTTGGCATCGCCGAACGTGATGGCCTGGGCCGGGCACGACTGCTGGCAGGCGGTCCGGGCCTCGCCGTCCTCGAGCGGCCGTCCCTGCCGGCGTGCCTCGACCTTGGCCTCCTGGAGGCGCTGGACGCACAGGCTGCACTTCTCCATCACGCCGCGCGATCGCACGACGACATCGGGGTTGAGCACCAGGTTCTGCAGGCGGTCCTCGCGCGGGTACTCGAACCAGTTGAACCGCCGCACCTTGTACGCGCAGTTGTTCGCGCAGTAGCGCGTGCCCACGCAGCGGTTGTAGACCTGCTGGTTGAGGCCTTCCTCGCTGTGCACCGTGGCCAGCACCGGGCACACCGTCTCGCACGACGCGTTCTCGCAGTGCTGGCACAGCATCGGCTGCTGGATGACGTCCACGGAACCGTCGGGGCCGTCCGCGTAGTAGCGGTCGATGCGCATCCAGTGCATCTCACGCCTGCGCATCACCTCGTCGCGGCCCACCACCGGCACGTTGTTCTCCACCTGGCAGGCCACGACACAGGCGGAGCACCCCGTGCACTTCGTCAGGTCGATCACCATGCGCCAGCGATGGCCCGTGTACTGATGATCGGGCGGCCACAGATCCTCGGCGGCTTCGCCGTGCCCGTGCGACCCGGCCGACGGATCCTTCACGTAGGCGGCGAGCGTGGTTTCCTGCACGATTGGGCGGCGCTCGCCCCCCGGCGGCGCCAGGTGCGCCGGTACCGCGATCTCGTGGTGCGACTGCGTCTGGGCCAGGGGGCGGCGCCGGCCCGCGGGCGTGACGCGCACCGGGGCGCCGCTGTACCGCCACACCCCATCGGCCAGGGCCGAGAGGGGCGCCGCGTTGTGTCCCACGCGCCCATGGTCACCCACCGTCGGCCGCGCCTCGAACCAGCGCGGGCCCACCTGGGCGAAGCGCTCCGAGCCGAGCCGGCCGTATCCGAGCGCAATGGCCACGACACCGTCGTGCTGACCGGGCTGCCGGCACACGGGGAGCTCGAGCGAGACGCCCTCTCCCGCCTGCACGCGCACGACGTCGCCGTCGTCGAGGTTCAGTCGGGCTGCCGTCGACGGCGACAGGCACGCGTAGTTGTCCCACGTCACCTTGGTGATCGGATCGGGCAGCTCGTGCAGCCAGGGGTTGAGCCCGCCCCGGCCGTCGAGCATGGCCACCTTCGGGTAGAGCACCAGCGCCAGGGCGTCGGCTTCACGGGCGGCGGCTGGCGGTGGCACCAGCGGTACGGCCGTGAAGGTCCGCACGGCCGGCACCGACGGCGCAACCTCGACGAACCCGTCGTGCACGGCCTTCTCCCAGAACGCCTCGAAGCTCGCGTCGGCGGCCAGGCGGCGCGGGTACACCTGTGCCTGCCAGTGCTCGCGCAGCAGCTCGTAGGCCGGGCGAGGCACGCCCGACCAGATCGCCAGGGACTCGATCATCGGCCGCGTGTCGCCGAGCGCGGACACGGTGGGCTGGGTCACGGAAACCACGCCGGCCGCCGACTCGGTGTCGGACCACGATTCGAGCGAATGCCGATCCGGGCACACGAAGCCCGCGACCGAGGCTGTTTCGTCGAGGTGGCTCGAGAAGCTCACGACCAGCGGCACCTTCCGGAGGTGTTCGGCGAACGCGGCGCCGCCCGGCAGCTCGTACACCGGGTTCACCCCGGCGATGATCAGGGCGCCCACCGAGCCGCCAGCCACCTCGGCGACCAGCCGCTCGAGCGCGCGGTCGCTGCCCTGGCGCTGGAAGGACGGCCGCTCGAGGTCGATCGTCGGGCCGTAGGCGCCGAGCAGGTGGTTGAGGCTGTTGCAGAGGAGCTGCAGCGCCAAATCATGGCTGCCGCACACGATCAGGGCGTGGCCGCGGGCCTGCCAGAGGCGCTCCCCGAGATCCTCGATGACGCCCTCGGCGACGGGCGCAGGCGCCAGCGGCTCGACCAGCGGCGCGACACCCGCCAGGCGAGCCACGCGGTTGGCCACGTGCGCCAGCACCAGGTGGTACTCGCCCGGGGCCACGACGATTCGGCGATCGGCCCTGGCGCCGGTGAGTGAGAGCCGCGCTTCGACCTGCGCATGGAACGACATGCGCGGCGGCTGGTCGCCGGGCGCGCGGCCTGCGCGATAGCCGGCCGTGTACTCGACCGGCGCAATCCACGTGCCCAGGAAGTCGGCATCGATGCCGAGGATGACGTCGGCGCGATCGACGCGGTAGCGGGGCAGCACGCGGACGCCGTGCGTCCGCTCGTGTGCATCGAGCACCGCCGATGTCGACAGCGCGTCGTAGACGACGTGTTCGGAACCGGGGAAGCCGGAGAGGAACCGGTCGATGGCGGCGCGTGTCGTGGGACTCGTGATCGTGCCCGTCAGCAGGCGTACGGGCCGTCCCGCGTCACGCGCGGCCGTGAGAGCGGCGGCGATGGCCCCGTCGACCTGCGCCCAGCTGGCGGCCTGTCCCTGCTGCAGCGGGCCGGTGAGGCGCTGGCTGTCGTACAGGGGCAGGATGGACGCCTGGCCCACCGCGCACAGCCCGCCGCGCGACAGCGGATGGTCCGGATTGCCCTCGAGCTTGATCGGCCGGCCGTCGCGCGTCTTGACCAGCAGGCCGCAGCCGGCCGTGCAGGCGCCGCAGGTCGAGGCGTAGTACGTTGCCCGGCCGGGGACGATGGCCTCGGGCTGAATCAGGAAGGGCAGCGCCTGCTCGACCGGCGCGCGCGAGCAGCCTGCGATCGCCGATCCGGCCAGGCCGAAGCCCGCCGCCGCCAGGAACCCCCGCCGCGATGTGCGGAAGTCGTCGGCCGTCGGCACCTCGAACTCGGGTCCCGGCGCCATGCCGGTCGCACCCTCGCGGCGGTCGAGGCTCGTCCAGTAGTGCTTCACGTCCTTCGACATCACGTCGTCCATTCGGTCATCGGCGCGCGGGCGTGCCCGTGCCGCCGGCCTCAGTAATGGCAGGTCACGCAGTCAATCGAGGCGTAGACCTGCCTGCCCGCCACGCCCGTCTGGTTCACCTGGCGATGGCAGTTCACGCACCAGCCCATCTCCAGCGTCTCCATCTGCCGCACGCGCTCCATCGTTTCGATTGGTCCGTGGCACTGTTGACAGGTCACGCCCGCGGCCACGTGGCCGCGGTGGTCGAAGTACACGAAGTCGGGGACCTGGTGAATCCGGGTCCACGCGATGGATTTGGGCTGTCGATCCGGAGCCGCCCGCATCGTCTGGGGGTTGATCGCCATCGCGTCGTACAGCTTCTGCAGTTCGGAGGACACGATGAGCGCCGGCTTGCGGCCCTCCTTCGTCGCCAGCTCGTCCTCGGCCCGCACGGCCCCGAAGGGCGCGGTCACCGTCTGGTGGCAGTTCATGCAGGTGCTCGCCGCCGGGATGCCCGCGTGGCGGCTCCGCTCGGCGCCCGCATGGCAGTAGAGGCACTGCACACCCAGCTCGCCGGCGTGCAGCCGGTGCGAGAACGCAATGGGCTGCGCGGGCTCGTACCCCTGATGGTTGCCGGGTATCCTGACCGCGCCCAGCCGCGTCGCCAGCAGGACCGATGCGAGCACGGTCGCCACCAGCAGCACGATCGTTACGATGCGTCCACTCATGAGATCCCCTGCGCGTCGCGATCCCTCAGCACGGGAGCGGCGCGCCCTTCCTTGCGAAGCACCACCAGTTCACCGCGAGACACGAGACGTAGAACACGACGAACCCGTACAGCGCGTACTCGGGTCGCCCGGCCTGGATCTGATCGCCAAACACCTTCGGGATGATGAACGAGCCGTAGGCGCCCACGGCCGACGTCCAGCCGAGCACCGGCCCGGCCTTGGCCGGCTCGAAGATCACCGGGATCATCCGGAAGGTCGAGCCGTTGCCGATGCCCGTGGCCACGAACAGCACCAGGAAGACCAGCAGGAACGGCAGGAAGTACTGCTCGGGTGCGGCAGCGCCGCTGGCCGACTTGACCAGTGCCGCGGCGGCCAGGGCCGACACGATGAGCAGGATGGTGTCCCAGTGCGTCACGCGTGCTCCGCCCACCTTGTCGGAGAGCCAGCCTCCCACGGGTCGTACGAGCGAGCCGACGAGCGGCCCCAGCCAGGCGTAGGCGAGCGGGTTCGGGGCATTCGGGTTGAGCGCCCCGCCAGGCAGGTGACCGAAGACGTCCTGGATCAGTTTCGGGAACGCGGCGGAGAACCCGATGAAGGACCCGAAGGTCATGAGGTAGAGCCACGTCATGGTCCAGCAGTGCGTGTCGGAGAAGATGGCGAACTGCTTCTGCAGCAGCACGCGCGTACTCCCGGGGGTGAGCCCGCGCAGCAGCGCCAGGGTGACCGCCACCGTGGCGGGGAGCACGAGCCACATCGACCAGCCGAGACCCACCAGCAGGCCGATGCCCACGGCCGTGCCGGCCAGCCCGAGCAGGTTGAGCCACAGGACCTTCCCGACCGCGCCGGCCGTCCGGCCGGTGTCGTGCAGCGGCAGGTTGTCCATGCCGACCCACGCCGCCAGCGCGACGACCAGCAGGATGGGCACCCACACCAGCCCGCCATTCTGGATGAAGATGGGCCCGAGGCCCGCCTGGCCGGCCACGTCGGGCCGCGCCAGCCCCTCGCCGCCGAGCACGCCGAAGAGCGCGAACGACATGGCGACGGGCAGCAGCACCTGCATGCCGCTGACGCCGAGGTTGCCGATGCCGGCGTTGAGCCCGAGCGCGGTACCGAGCACCCGCTTCGGAAAGAAGAACGAGATGTTCGACATCGACGAGGCGAAGGCGCCGCCGCCGATGCCCGACAACGCCGCCAGGCACGCGAACACCCAGTAGGGCGTGGCGGGATCGCGAAGCGCCACGCCGGCGCCCAGGCACGGCGCCAGGAGCAGCGCCGTGGTCACCGCCACGCTGTTCCGGCCGTTGGCCAGCGCGATCAGGAACGAGTGCGGGATGCGGAGCGTCGCGCCGCTCAGGCCGGCGATCGCGGTGAGCGTGTAGAGCTGGTCCTGCCGGAACGGAAACGCGAGCGTCTGCATCTGTACCGTGATGACCGACCAGATCATCCAGACGGCGAACGCGCAGAACAGCGCCGGCATCGACAGCCAGAGGTTGCGGCTGGCCACACGTTTGCCCCGGGCCTCCCAGAAGGTCGGATCCTCGGGTGCCCAGGTCTCGACCACCGCCGCGCGCGTGAGGACGCTCGCCATGATCAGGCCGTCTCCACTTCGGCGAGCGACGCGTGCCCGCGCTCCATCTGCCGCATCAGACCGGGCTGCTGCTCCCGCTGCATGCGCTGCACCACCACGTGCATCCACACGAGACACGCCGCCGAGAACACGGCCAGGACGGCCCAGCTCGTGGTCCAGATGCCGGTGCCGCGCAGCAGATACCCGAACAGGATGGGGAAGAAGAACCCGCCCAGCCCGCCGATGACCCCGACCATGCCGCCGACGACGCCGACGCTCTCCGGGAAGTAGTCCGGGATGTGCCGGTACACTGCGGCCTTGCCGATCCCCATCAAGAAGCCGACGACGAGCACCAGCGCCGAGAAGATCCAGACGTTGGCCTGGAAGTAGACGTGCGTGACCCCGCGGGCGAGCAGCTGGCGCTTCGCCACTCGATCGCCGACCGTCACCGTGGGCTCGTGCCAGAAGGCGGTGGTCGGGAGGACCAGCGCCCGCTCGTCGGCGCTCCGGTCCCAGTTCGCGGGCTTCGGGCGCAGGGGGTAGATCCGCCCATCGACGACGATCTGTGCGTCGGAGACGGCACCCACCATGCCGGCCCGTGCCGCCATCACGCCGCTCCCCGGGGACTGGACGTCCATGCGTGGCACGATCAGCAGCGCGCAACACACGGTGCACCCGCCGAGCACCCAGTACATGACCCGCCGCGCGCCCCAGTGGTCCGACATCCATCCGCCGAGCCCGCGGATGACGCCGCCGGGCAGGCTGTAGATCGCGGCCATCATGCCGGCCGTGGCGACCGTCATGCCGTACGCATTCACGTAGTAGGGGATGAGCCACTGCGCCAGGCCGACGTAGGCGCCGAAGACCAGCAGGTAGTAGGCGCCGAAGCGCCACACCCGCATGCTGCGGAGCGGTGCCAGGCGCTCCCCGATCGTCAGGACATGATCGGTCTCGACCCTGCGGTCGTAGGTGAAGAGGAAGAAGCACACGCCGGTGATCGCCAGGGCGGTGGCGTAGAACTTCGGAAGGGCGCGCCACTGCTCGAGGTCGGTGTGATCGAGCGTGAGCACGGCCAGCAGCGCCGGGGCTCCCATGCTGGTAAGGGCCGCTCCGGCGTTGCCTGCGCCGAAGATGCCGAGCGCCGTGCCCTGGCGGTGGCGGCTGAACCACACGGACGTGTAGGCGATGCCCACGGCGAACGACCCGCCCGAGAGGCCGAAGCCGAGGGAGCCCCAGACGAAGTGCGCGTAGGTCGTGGCGTGGCTGAGCAGGTACATCGGCACCGCCGACAGGAAGAGCAGGAGGCCGAAGACCATTCGGCCGCCGTACCGATCCGTCAGCATGCCGAGCGGCAGGCGCGACAGCGATCCCGTCAGGACGGGCAGCCCGATCAGCCACCCCATCTGCGCCTCGTTCCACGCGAAGACGCCGTGATCGACCAGGTAGGTCACCAGCACGCCGTTCATCGTCCACGCCGCGAAGCACACGGTGAACGCCAGCGTGTTGACGACGAGCACGGTCAGCGCGCGGCTCTGGTCGTTCATGGCGCGGGCTCCGCAGCGAGTGGCGAGTGGGCCACGACGCGCTCCGTTACACCCCGTGGCGGGCGGGGCGGGGGCGATACCACCGCACGACCTGCGGCCGCCGCCAGAGATACGGGTTGGGCACCACCAGGATGTGCACGAGGCGGCTGAACGGAAACACCGCGAAGAGCGCGAAGGCGCCGCCCATGTGCAGCTTCACCAGCCAGGGCATGCCGGCGATGAACACGAGGTCCGGACTGAAGGTGAGCAGCGACCAGAGGTAGGGCGAGGCGACGGCGGCGAACCACGACGCGCCCCACGGGTGGAAGATCGCCACGAGCACCCCGGTCGTCACCTGCAGGAGCAGCAGGGCGTACACCGTCCAGTCCATGCGGCTGGTCACGACCCGGACCTTCGGCTCGCTGTACCGCCGGATGATGATGCCCACCAGGCCGACCAGCGTCAGCAGGCCGGCCGCCAGGGCCGAAGCCTCGAGGATGTAGAGCCGCACCGGCTGGGCGTTCCAGGCCAGGATGCTGCGCGGCACGAGGAATGCGACCAGGTGGCCCGCGAACACCGTGAGGATGCCGTAGTGGAACGGCACGACGGCCCAGAAATGGAACCGGTTCTCCAGGAACTGCGACGAGTAGCTCGAGTAGGAGAAGGGCCGGTTCCAGTAGCGCCCGACGGTCGCCAGGAAGAACACGACCATGGCGACGTAGGGCAGGACGGCGAAGAGGAGGAGGTCGAGCGCGGCACTAGACATGGCGGGCCTCTTCAACGGGGCGGTGCGCGAGCGCGGACACGACCGTCCGCACACTCCGCAGGAGATGAGGGTAGGGGCCTTCCCGTGACGCGAGCCCCTCCAGGATCTTGTCGACGGCCGGGAGGACCGACTCGGCGGCGAGGCTGGCGGCGGTGTCGGCGGGCAGTCGGCCCAGCAGCCGCAGCACCTGCGGCAGGTAGTCGGGCAGCTCGTGACCCTCGTCGAGACCGTGTGCCGCCAGCAGGCCGCGCAGCCGCACGAGGAAATCACCGCGGTCGTAGTTCTCCCCGAACAGGTGCCAGCCGATGTCGAGGGTGCACTTCGGGTCGAAGTCGAAGGCCGCGATGAACTGTTCCTGCGTCGCCGCGAGCGACGCCCCCGCGAGGCCCCCCGCGAAGGCGCGCAGGTCGGCGGCGGCCTCCGGCGGGGCCCATGCCTGGGCTTCGGCGCAGCGCGCCACGAGGGCCGGCGTCGACGCGTCCGGATAGCTGAGCGCGTCGGCCAGCACGGCGAGGACCGGGTGAGCCGCCTCTGTCATCACTCCCCCCGTTTCGGCCGGGAGATGAACCCGAACCCGGCGCCCTGCTTGTGCTCCATCGGGTCCTCGAGCATCGCGATGGCCTCTTCGCGGTGCATCGGCGGGATGACGAAGCGGTCGTCGAACGTGCAGAGCGAGGTGAGCTGGTAGATGGCGTCGGCCTCCTCGGGTGTGCAATCGGCCTCGCGCAGCATCCGCTCCGCCGTCGCCGCATCCACGTCGCCCACGGTCAGCATGCGCCGGTACCAGCGCACGGCCTTCTGCTTGCGCAGCGCATAGCGCACCGGCCCTTCGTTCCCCGCGCCGAACAGGTTGGCGAGGAACTTCATCGGCACGCGCGCGTCCTCGATGTCGTGGAAGAGGTCGCCGGACACGCCGTCCACCGTGCCGCCCCGGCCGCCCGACCGCTGCGCCATGACGGGCGCCATCGGCGGCACGTAGAAGAGCATCGGCATCGTGCGGTACTCGATGTGCGGCGGGAGCGCCAGCTTCCAGATCTTCACGAACCTGTAGACCGGCGATTTCTGGGCCGACGCGATCACCGACTCGTGTACACCGGAGGCCAGCGCGGCCTCGACGACGGCCGGGTCGTTGGGATCCAGGATGAGCGAGCGCTGAGCCTCGACCAGGTCCTCCGTGTCGCTCCTGGCCGCTTCCTCGAGCCGGGACGCGTCGTAGAGCAGCACGCCCAGATAGCGGATGCGGCCAACGCACGAGTGGAAGCACGCGGGCGCCTGCCCGGTCTCGAGCCGCGGGAAGCACAGGATGCACTTCTCGGACTTGCCGGTGGACCAGTTGTAATAGACCTTCTTGTACGGGCACGCCGCGATGCACGACCGCCAGCCCCGGCACCGCGTCTGGTCGAGCAGCACGATGCCGTCCTCGCCCCGCTTGTACAGCGCGCCCGAGGGGCAGGCCGCCACGCACGCCGGGTTCAGGCAGTGGTTGCAGATGCGCGGGAAGTAGAAGAACACCAGCCGCTCGATGGCCGACAACTGGCCCTTCTGCTCGTCGGACAGCCCGGCGAGGTTGGGGTCGTTCTCGGCGTAGACGGTGGAGCCGCTGAGGTCGTCGTCCCAGTTGGGACCCGCCTTGATGTCCAGGTACTCGCCGGTGACCAGCGAGATGGGGATGGCCGTCGGCTGATCCTGGCCTTCGGGCGCGTTGAACAGGTGCTGGTAGTCGTAGGTCCAGGGCTCGTAGTAGTCGTCCATGCTCGGCTGGTGCGGGTGGTGGAAGATGTTGGTCACCACCCGGGCCTTGTCGGTCGACTTCAGCCGCAGCTCGCCGCTCTCGGTACGGACCCAGCCGCCGCTGTACTTGTCCTGGTTCTCCCACTGCGTCGGGAAGCCCGTGCCGGGCTTGGTCTCGACGTTGTTCCACCACATGTACTCGGTGCCCTTGCGATCGGTCCAGATGTTCTTGCACGCGATGCTGCAGGTGTGGCAGCCGATGCACTTGTCCAGGTGAAACACCATCGCGATCTGCGAACGAACCTCCACGGCGTGCTCCTTTCGCCCCGTCTATGCGTGCGACACCCGGATCACCACTTCAAATCGGGGAGCTTCCGCACGAGGATGTGCGTGTCGCGGTTGGACCCGACCGGGCCCCAGTAGTTGAAGTGGAACGTGAACTGGCCGTAGCCGCCGACCATCATGCTGGGCTTCAGCCGCGTGCGGGTCAGGCTGTTGTGGCCGCCCGCCCGGCGGTAGTTGCGCAGCGGCGATTTCGGCACCGAGAACGTGCGCTCCGGCGAGTGGTACTGGATGCACACGCCCGGAGGGATGCGGGCGCTCACGACGGCCCGCGTCACCACCACGCCGTGGTCGTTGTACACCTCCACCCAGTCGTTGTCCTTGACGCCGATCGCGGCCGCGTCGTGGTCGTTCATCCAGAACGGCTCGACGCCGCGCGACAGCGTGGTCATCCGCTGGTTGTCGCCGTAGGTCGAGTGGATGTGCCACTTGCCGTGCGGCGTCAGGTAGTTCAACATCTTCGACTGGCCGACGTCCTTCTGGAAGCGGATGTCGGCGTACTGCGTGGGGAGCGGCTTGGGCTTGTAGGTCGGCACGTGCTCGCCGAACTGCAGGTAGCCCGGGTGGTCGAGGTAGAAGTGCTGGCGTCCGGTCAGCGTGCGCCAGGGCACGAGCGCTTCCACGTTGTAGGTGAACGGCGAGTAGGCGCGCCCGTTGGCGATGAGCCCCGACCACATCGGGCTGTTGACGAACCGCCGCGGCTGGGACTGGATGTCCTTGTAGCTCGTGCGGAAGCCGCGGTCCTTCTCCGCCAGGTGCGCCAGCGGCAGGCCCACCTTCTCTTCCATGTTCTTGTACGAGCGGTGGGCGAGCTCCCCGTTGGTGACGGAGGCGAACTTGAGGATGGTGTTGCACACCTCCTCGTCGGCGGCCAGCGACGGATACCGCACCCCGTCCCACGTCCTCGTGGGCCCATTCGCCACCGCCTCGTCGTAGACGTCGTCCACGGCGTAGTGCGTGCCGTGCGCGCCCAGCCCCTTGTCCCGCGCCAGCCGCCCGAACGAGCAGTACTGGTTGTGCAGGTTGGCGTAGTCGCGCGTCACCACCTTGAGCGCCGGCATCGTCCGGCCCGGGATCGCCTCGATCTCTCCCGTCAGCCAGTCCTTCATTGCCGGCTGGGCGATCTCGGCCTCGGTGTCATGGGCGAGCGGGGTGGCGACGAGGTCCTGCACCGGCGTCGGGAAATGGCGTGGCGCCAGCTCGGACAACTTCCTGGCGATCGAGCTGAACACCTGCCAGTCGCTCTTCGACTCCCAGCAGGGCGGTACAGCGGGGGACAGTGGATGGATGAAGCTGTGCAGGTCGGTCGAGTTGATGTCGGCCTTCTCGTAGAAGGTCGCCGTCGGGAGGACGATGTCCGAGTAGAGCGCGGACGTGTCCATCCGGAAGTTGATGTCGACGACCAGGTCCATCTTTCCCTGCGGGGCGGTCTCGTGCCACACCACCTCCTTGACCGAGTCGGCGGCCAGGTCCTCCGCCACCTTGTTCGTGTGCGTACCGAGGTAGTGGTGGAGGAAGTACTCGTGCCCCTTCGCGCTCGACATCAGCGCGTTGCCGCGCCAGATGAACCAGACGCGCGGCCAGTTCTCGGGGCCGTCCGGGTCCTCCACCGAGAAGCGCAGCTTGCGCGCTTTCAGCTGGTCGACGACGTACTGCACGACCTCCTGCTCGGTGGCGGCACCGGCGGCCTGCGCCTCCTTCACCAGCTCGATCGGGTTCTTGTTGAACTGGGGATAGAACGGCATCCAGCCGTTGCGGACGGCCTTGACCTGCACGTCCATCGTGTGGCCCTGGGCCAGCGAACCAGGCGGCTGGTTCGGCGGCACCGTGTGGTAATCGGTGAACGACTTCTCGTAGCGCCACTGGTCGGTGTTCACGTAGTGCCAGCTCGGCGCGTTCTGCAGGCGCGAAGCCGGGATCCAGTCCTTGCCCATGGCAATCGACGACCACGACTCGCCCGGCGCCAGCTTCTCCTGCCCGACGTAGTGCGCCAGGCCGCCCCCGCTCACGCCCACGCACCCGCAGAACATCAGCGCGTTGATCCCCGCGCGGTACATCAGGTTGCCGTGGTACCAGTGGTTGATGCCCGCCCCGATGATGATGATGTTCTTGCCGTTGGTGTGCTCCGCGGTCGAGCCCCACTCGCGCGCGAAGCGCAGCAGCGTGTCGCGCCCCATGCCGGTGTACTTCTCGGCCCACGCCGGCGTGTAGGGCAGGTCGTCGTCGTAGCTGGACGGGTAGGCACCCGGTAGTCCGCGCGGCACGCCGTACTGCGCCATGAGGATGTCGTAGATGGTGGCGACGAGCACGGAGGAGCCGTCGGCGAGCGCCAGGCGCCTGGCCGGCACGCCCCGGACGATCGTCTGCCCCTGCCCGAAGTCGTCGAGCTGGGCCTGCACCACCTCGTCCGCGTCGTTCAGCAGGGTCAGGATCGGCGCGATGTCGCTGCCGTCGGCGCCGTCCTTGAGCAGCAGGTTCCACTTGCCCTTGTCCTGCTTCGCCCAGCGGAACCCGACGCTCCCCATCGGCATCTTCGGCCGGCGCTCCGCCTCGTCCCACATGAGGAACTGCCAGTCGCCGTTCTCGACGCCGGCGTAGGCGGAGAGCCGGTTGGCGCGCAGCAGTTGCCCGGGCCGGTACTGGCCGTCGGCCCTGGGCTCGAGCTCGACCAGCAGCGGCGCGTCGGTGTAGCGCTTGCAGTAGTCGATGAAGTAGGGCACCTGGCGGTCGTGATGGAACTCCTTCAGGAGCACGTGGTTGACGGCCATCCACCAGGCGCCGTCCTGGCCGGCGTTGAGCGGCACCCACTCGTCGGCGTACTTCGCCACCTGATTGAAGTCCGGCGCGAAGACCCACATCTTCGTGCCGTTGTGGCGCGACTCGGCGGCGAAGTGGCAGTCGGGCGTGCGGGTCATGTTGAGGTTCGACCCCATCACGGCCAGCATCTTCGCGTTGTACCAGTCGGCCGACTCGTGCACGTCGGTCTGCTCGCCCCATGTTTCGGGGGAAGCCACGGGCAGGTCGCAGTACCAGTCGTAGAAGGAGAGCGAGAGGCCGCCGAACAGCTGCAGGAACCGCGATCCGGCGGCGTAGCTGATCATCGACATCGCCGGAATCGGCGAGAACCCGGCGACGCGGTCGGGGCCGTGCGTCTTGGCCGTGTAGAGCAGTGAGGCGCTGATGATCTCGAGCACCGTGTTCCAGTCGGCGCGCCGGAAGCCGCCCTTGCCCCGCGCGCGCTGCCAGCGACTGCGCGCCTCGGGGTTCTCGACGAGCGACCGCCATGCCTCCACCGGATCGGTGTGGGCCGCGCGCGCCTCCTGCCACAGGTCGAGCAGGGGTCCGCGCGCGTACGGGTACTTCACGCGCAGCGGGCTGTAGAGGTACCACGAGTACGAGATGCCGCGCTGGCACCCGCGCGGCTCGTAGGGCGGCAGCCCCGACTCGAGCAGCGGGTAGTCCAGCGCCTGCATCTCCCAGGTGACGATGCCGTTCTTGACGTAGATCTGCCAGCTGCAGCCGCCCGTGCAGTTCACGCCGTGCGTGCTGCGGATGATCTTGTCGTGCTGCCAGCGGTTGCGGTAGAACTCCTCCCACTTGCGCAGGCCGGCCTTGGTCTCGTCCTTGATCCAGGTGATGGTCCCGTTCTTCATCGGTCGCCTCCGCGGGCGTGTGCGCGTCCAAAGCCGGCGTCTTCCACGAGCGGCCCCCGCACGGCGCGGAACCGCCGGCGCCAGGCGCCGTCCATCCCGGCGAGCAGCACCACGGCGCCCCCGAGCCCGAGCAGCAGGAAGGTGACCCGGCCGAAGCCGGAGTCCTCGCCGCCCTGCCGCGCCGCCTCCTCGAGATAGGCCACGACGGGCAGGATCTCCTCGGCGTCGAGCGGCGTGTCGCGGAACACCGACTGCATGGTGGAGGTGGCCGGCGCCGACAGCCACACCGACAGTGCCTTGCGCCCCTGCAGCCGCTCGTACACCTTGGTCAGGTCGGGGCCGAGCCGTCCGCCGCCGAGCGCGCCCACGCCCCGCACCGTGTGGCACGACAGGCATGGCGGGCCGCCCGCCAGCTGCGCGATGTCGCCCCGCATGATCGCCCGCCCCCGCTCGATGTCCTGCGGAGTGAAGGGCCGATCGCTGATCTGCACGCCGACGAACTGCGACTTCTCGAGCTTCGACTCGGCCTCGATGAGCGAGATGATCGCGTCGACCATCGCCGGCGTCATGCCCGGCAGCGACGGCATGAGCACGCCGCGCGCCTCCTGGAAGAGCTGCACCGCCGCCGGGTCGCCCGCGTCGATCATCGCCTTGGGGTTCGGCATGTAGCGCAGCAGCCACGCGTGATCGCGTCGCGCGGTGACGTCTTTCAGATCAGGCCCCGTCAGCCGGCCGCCGCCAATCGTGTGACAGCTGACGCAGTTCTGTTTGAAGTAGGCGGCCGCGTCCTGGGCCCGGGCGGCACCGGGCGTCGCCACCGCCAGCGCCACCGCCAGGGCTGACGCCCACCATCTTCCGAACGGCGCATTCACGCAGAGCCTCCTTGAACGTGGAGTTCGATCCGGGCGACACCGGCATTCGTCAGACGTGAGCGGTGCCCGTGCCGGCGTGAATGTTTTTGCACGAGTGCCCGTTACGCTGGTATGATGGTCGTCATACGCCCGCATTCTCGCGACGCGCGGTGAAAGGCCCGCGGTAGTAGCACATCACGCCAGACGCGCAAATCTCGGGCATGCCCCGCGCCCGCACCGCCCACTGCACGACGTCCTCGTCGGACGCGCCCGTCTCCATCCGTGCGAGTACCGCGCGCACCAGCCGCAGGCCGAGCAGCTTGCGAAGGGGCGAGGCCTGTCTGCCGGCGATCTTCACCGCGTGAATGCCGAAGCGCCGGAAGGCCGGCATGGCACACACGCCACAGGCGCCGAGCGGCATGCCGCCCGAGGAGACCGTGGCCCCGCAGGCGTTGAGGTGCCAGATCCATTCCCGATGGCGCCCGAAGTGGGCATCGAGCCGCGCAGTCTCGCCGGGCCCGAGCGCCACGCCATCGGTGCGCTCGAAGGTCGGATCCCATCGCGCGAGGTCCACGCAGAATGCCCCCACACGGTGGTGGTGCAGCGTGTGGCACAGCCCTTCCTCGAAGGCACAGCCGTCGTAGAGGACGAAGGCCTCGAGCGGGACGGCCCCGCCCACAGCCGCGCTGATGCGACCCACCTCCTCGACGCTGAGGCCGCGCGGCAGGATCACGCGGCCGACACCCAGGTCCTGGTAGAACCGCACCGCCTCGCTGTTGAGCGCGCTGGCAACCGAGCTG
>JBFWQE010000036.1:0-39904 GCA_050249615.1 Vicinamibacterales bacterium | reverse complement strand
TCTCGCTCGGCTTCGTGAACATGGAGGACCAGGATCTCGCCCGCGAGGCCGCTCTGGACGCCGCCGCGCAGAACCTGGTCTGGGGCGAGCCGCCGAACGTCGCCCCCGAGGACGTGACGTTTCCCGTCTGCCCGCCGGGGTCGCCCGGCGCCGGCACCAATGCCTGCATCCGCGTGGACGCGTACCGGAACCAGGCCCGGGCGAACCCCTTGCCGACGTTTTTCTCTCGCGTAGTTGGCATCACCGAGCAGGGGGTTCGGGCCACGGCGACCGCCGAGGTGCTGTTTGGCGATTCGACCGACTGCGTGAAGCCGTGGGCGATTCCCGACAAGTGGATCGAGTACCGCAACGATCAGGCGCCGCCGGGGTGGGGCGACGAGGACAGCTTCGAACGCTATCGGCAGAACGGCAACGGCCGCGGCCAGTTGCTCAATCCAGCTGACTACTACGAGCCGCCGAACGCGCCGGGTGGCCTGTACGGGCCGAACGGGACCGGCTACACGCGCGAGTCGGTCGGCCTTGGCGGCTCGGACTACGGCCGGCTGATGACGATAAAGACGGGCAACCCACAAGATCAGGTTTCGCCGGGGTGGTTCCAGCCGGTCGTGTTGACGCCAGGACAGACTGGCGCCAGCCACTATCGAAACAACATCGCGTCCTGCAACAGCACCGTGATTGGTCCGGGCACGGTCCTCCAAGTGGAGCCCGGCAACATGGTCGGACCGACCCGGCAGGGCATGGCTGCCCTCATCGCCCAGGATCCAGGCGCCTCCTGGAACACCACGCTCAACGGCGGCCTTGGTGGCATCCAAGGTGGGTGCATGGCGACTGGTGCCTGCACCGTCAGCCCCCGTGTCGTCGCCATTCCGGTCTACAACCCGGACATCTTCAATGCCGGCACGCCGCATGGCCGAACCGACATCACAATAGTCAAGATTCTCGGCTTCTTCATGGAGCGGATGCAGGGGAACGACGTCGTCGGGCGAATCATGGCGTATCCCGGGACGCCCCGCGACAGCACGAGCGACACGCCGGGCGCCGCCTTCGTCGTCAGCATCGCGCTGGTGAGGTAAGCACTGTGCCGATTGCCGTCTCTCTCGTGGGTTCGGACGACCGCGACCTCCTGATGGGGCTGCGGGAGCGCGGATTGCGCGTGGCCCAGGTGGGCCTGTCGGAGCTCGACATGGTCCATCCGATTGGCTCGAAAGGTCCGGATGCGTTCGTGTTCGACGTGCGCGGCCTTTCGCGGCTGCCGAGGGAGATCGGGCAGGTCAAGCGGCAGTTTCCGAGCGCGGGCACCGTCATCGTGGCGCGGGCGCTCGATCCCACCGAGATGCTCGAGGCCATGCGGATGGGCGTCAACGAGTGGGTGGCCGAGCCGCTCCAGCTCACCGACGTGGAGGCGGCCATCCACCGCGTGGCCCGAGTCGTCACCAAGCCGCTGATGGGCCGGACCATCGCCGTGCTGGGGGCCAAGGGCGGCGTGGGGAGCACGACGGTCGCCGTCAACCTGGCCACGGCGCTGCGCGCCGCGTCGGGCCAGCCGACACTGCTGATGGACCTCCACCTGGCGCACGGCGACGCCGCCCTGTTCTTCGGCGCCGAGCCCCGCTTCTCCGTCCTCGATGCCCTGGAGAACATCCACCGCCTCGACGAAACGTACTTCAAGGGCCTGGTGACCACGACCAAGGCCGGCCCGGATCTGCTGGGCTCGTCCAACCGCGCGCTGCTGGGCACGATCGAGGCGATGCGCGTGCGGAGCCTCATCGAGTTCGCGGCCACGGCCTATCGTCACGTGGTGCTCGACTGCCCCAGGGCGGACGCCACGATGATCGAGGCCATCGACTCGGCGTCCACGGTCGTCGTGGTGGCGAACCAGGAGCTGGCGACGCTGCGGGCCGCCAGCCGCATTGCCAACGACCTGCGGCTGCGGTGCGGCCCCGACCGCGTCCGGCTGGCGCTCAACCGTTTCGATCCGCTCTCCGACATCCGGCAGCCCGATGTCGAGCGCGTGCTGGGCGGTCCGGTCAAGTACGTGTTTCCGAGCGACTACCGCACCTCCGTCGCGTCGCTCAATCGTGGCGAGCCCCTGATGCTCCAACCCGAGGGCCGGCTGGGCGAAGCGCTCGACGACTTTGCGCGGGACGTGGGCGGGCTGCCCGCCAGGCCGAAGGACGCGACGAAATCGGGCCTGTTCGGCCTGCTGGGCGGCCGCCGGTGACGTCGCGACGCGAAGGGACTGCCATGCCATCACTGACCGATTTCGCACCGGTAGGAACGGGGCCAACCGTGGACGTCCGCCAGGCGCACTATCAAGAATTGAAGGAGAAAGTCCACCGGACGCTCCTCAACCGGCTGAATCTCGATCGGCTGAACCGCGTGGGACGCGCACAGGCCGAGCCCGAGATCCGTGGCCTCATCGTCTCGCTGCTCGATGCCGAGCGGGCCAGCATGCCGCTCAGCCTGTTCGAGCGCGAGACGCTCATCACCGACGTCTTCAACGAGCTGTTCGGGCTGGGGCCGCTCGAGGTCCTGCTGGCCGACGCGTCCATCTCGGACATCCTGGTGAACCGCGCGGACCAGATCTTCATCGAACGCGAGGGGCGCCTGGAGCCCACGGACCTCGTCTTCAAGGACGATCAGCACCTGCTGCGCATCATCGAACGCATCGTCAGCTCGGTGGGCCGGCGCATCGACGAGTCGAGCCCCATGGTGGACGCGCGCCTGGCCGACGGGTCCCGCGTCAACGCGGTCATCCCGCCGCTGGCGCTGGACGGCCCGGTGCTGTCGATTCGCCGCTTCCGCACCGACAAGCTCGGCGCCCAGGATCTGGTCGAGCGCAAGTCGCTGACCCAGCCGATGCTCGATTTCATGAAGGCCGCCGTCGGCGCGCGGCTGAACATCCTGGTGTCCGGCGGCACCGGCGCCGGCAAGACCACGTTCCTGAACGTCCTGTCCAGCTTCATTTCCGATCGCGAGCGCATTGTCACCATCGAGGACGCGGCCGAGCTCGTGCTGCGGCAGCGCCACGTGGTGCGGCTCGAGACCCGCCCGGCGAACATCGAGGGCAAAGGCGCTGTCAAGCAGCGGCAGCTGGTCATCAACGCCCTCCGCATGCGGCCGGATCGCATCGTGGTGGGCGAGGTGCGCGGCGAGGAGGCGCTGGACATGCTCCAGGCCATGAACACCGGCCACGACGGCAGCTTGACCACCATCCACGCCAACAGCCCGCGCGACGCGCTGTATCGCCTCGACACGATGGTGGCCATGGCCGACCTCAACATCCCTGACCGCGCGGTCCGCCAGCAGGTGGCCTCGGCCATCAACCTGGTCGTCCAGCTGACCCGCCTGTCCGACGGACAGCGCCGGATCACGGCCATCTCGGAGATCACCGGGATGGAGCAGGACGTCATCACGATGCAGGACATCTACCTGTTCGAGCGCACGGGGCTCAGGCCCGACGGCCGCGTCACTGGCATCTTCAAGGCGACCGGCATCCGGCCCAAGTGCGCCCAGCAGCTGCAGACGGCCGGGTTCCGCATGGCGCCCGAGCTGTTCGAGCATCGGATGGCGGTGGAGTAGCCATCATGACCATCGTCCTGGCCACGTTCGTCGTCGCGCTTGCGCTGGTGTTCGGCGCCTACTGGGCGCTCGTCATGCGGCCAGAGTCGGCCGAGCGGTCCGCGACCGTGGCACGCCTGGGCGACTATCGGCCCACGAAGGAGTCGGTGAGCCTGGTCGTGGACGAGGCGCGCCTCAGCCACATCCCGCTGCTCGACCGGCTTCTCCGCCGGCGACGGGACGTCGCCGGGCCCGTGGAGCGGCTGCTCGTGGAAGCGGGCCTGACGATGACCGTGGGCACGTTCATCCTGATGGTCTTCGTGGCCGGCGCCGCCGGCGGCGTGCTGGCCTGGATGCTCACGGGCATGTTCAGCGCGGCCGTGGTGATGGCCTCCGTCGGCGCGTTCCTCCCGTACCTGTACGTGAGCCGCAAGCGCGCGGTCCGCCTGCGCGTGTTCGAGGAGCAGTTCCCGGAGGCCATTGACCTGATCTCGAGGGCCCTGCGGGCCGGGCACGCGTTCACGACCGGGCTCGGGATGGTGGCGGACGAAATCCCCGCGCCGGTTGGCCAGGAGTTCCGCCGCCTGTACGACGAACAGAACTTCGGCATGTCGCTGCCGGACGCCATGCGCGCGATGGCGCGCCGGGTGCCGGTGCTGGACGCCCGCTTCTTCGTGACCGCCGTGCTCACGCAGCGCGAGTCGGGCGGCAACCTGTCGGAGGTCCTGGACAACCTGGCGAGCGTGATGCGCGAGCGCTTCAAGCTGAGGCGCCAGATCCGGGTCATCTCGGCGCACGGCCGGATCAGCGCGTGGGTGTTGTCCGCCCTGCCGCCGGCGCTGGCCGGCATCCTGTTTCTGCTCTCGCCCGACTTCATGCGCATCCTGTGGGAGGACCCGCTCGGCGTCCGCCTCATCCTCATCGCGGTCGTGCTGCAGGTCGCCGGCACGATCATCATTTCCCGCATGGTGCGGATCGAGTACTAGCCGTGGACATCCAGCTCGTGCTTCCGGTCGTGATCATCTTCGTCGCCGTCGCGGGCGCGACCGCGTCGCTCGCCTGGCTGCTGACCGACCCGCAGGTAGTGCGCCGGCGGCTGTCGAACATCGCGGCCGTCCCGACCTCGGGCGCGGCCACGGCCTCCGTCATCGAGGACTCGGGCTCGCCGCTCGCGCGGCGGGTGCGCTCGTTCGTGCCGAAGTCGCCCCGGGAGATGGGGCGCATCGAGCGGATGATGGCCAGCGCGGGGTACACGGGCGCATGGCCGGCCATCCTGTTCGCCCTGGCGCAGGTGGGCCTCGCTGCCACGTTCGCCCTCCTCGTGTACTCGTACCTCGGGCCGGGCGTCGGCCTCGTCATGGCGATGCTGGCCGGAGGCATCGGGTACTTCCTCCCCACGATGTGGCTGGGACGCGCCATCGAAAAGCGCAAGCGCGCCATCCAGAACGGCCTCCCGGATGCCATCGACCTGATGATTGTGTGCATCGAGTCCGGCTCCGGCATCGACCAGGCGCTGAATCGCGTGGCCGAAGAGCTGTCGCTCCCGTATCCCGAGCTCGCCCACGAGCTCGATCTGGTGTCGGCCGAGACGCGGGCCGGCAAGCCGCGCCTCGAGGCGTTCAAGAACTTCGCCGAGCGGACGAAGGTGGACGACGTGCGCTCGCTCGTGGCGATGCTGGTGCAGACCGACCGCTTCGGCACGAGCGTCGGCCAGGCGCTTCGCACGCACGCCGAGACCTCGCGGACCAGGCGGCGCCAGCGGGCCGAGGAGAAGGCCGCCAAGCTCGGCGTGAAGCTGCTGTTCCCGCTGGTCTTCTGCCTGTTCCCGGCCTTCTACGTCGTGGTACTGGGACCATCCATGGTTCGGATCTTCCGGCAGTTCGTCTGGGGTGGGCAATAGGCCCGCACGGCGCGGGTCGGTCGGCAACCGTCGGTTCATCGAGGAGGACACTGTGGAAACTTGGCAGATTGGGATGATGGTGCTCGGCGGGGTCCTGCTGCTCCTGTATTTCAAGCGCCGGAGCGACCGGATCAGCCGGAGCTCGTAGAGGACGGGACGCGGTGATCGGCCTGCGCTTGCTGACGGGCGCCGTGATGGCGCTGGCGGTGGTGGGGTGCGCCTCAGGGCGCAGCTTCACCCTTGCCGACCGCTTCGTCCGTCCGGGGACGCCGGCCGTGGACCTGGGCGGTCCGCGGCCGATGGCCCCCGGCCCGGCGAAGGCGGGCATCCCGCTCGAGCACAGGTCGATCACGGCGGTCCCCTCGCGCCTGTCGAGCTCGATCTCGGCCGTGGAGTCGGCCCACCCCGAGCTGCGGGACGCTCTCTGGCGCGTGCGACTGGCGCCGACGGCCGCGCACCACCTGGAGGTGGCGCGCGCCTATGTGCGCCTCGGCATCTTCGACACGGCCCACGACTACCTGGCCCGCAGCCTCACGGTCAACGGCCCCGACCCGGTCGTGCACGATGCCATGGCCCGGCTGTGGCGCGACTGGGGCCAGCCGGGCCTGGGCCTTTCGCACGCCTATCAAGCCGTCCACCTCGCACCAGAATGGGCCGTCGGGCAGAACACGCTGGGCACGTTGCTGTACGGCCTTGGGCAGCGGCGAGACGCCGTCCAGCGGTTCGAGGCTGCCGTGCGGATCGATCCCGGCGCCGCCTACGCCCTGCAGAACCTGTGCACCGCGTATCAGGCCGAGGGCCGGACGCGTGAGGCCATCTCGATGTGCCGGCGGGCCGAGGCGGCACGCGTGCGGCCGTCCACCGCCAGGAAGGAGTCTCGCTGATGCTGGCCCCGACCCCCGCCTACACCGGCGCCGTCGTGCCGTTCCCGGAGGCGCCGCACACGATCGAGGAGACCGGGCTCTCGTTCGACCTGATCGAGCAGCTCGTGCTGAAGACCTTGCACTTCGCCGGCGAGCTGACCGGGGCCGAGCTCGCGCGCAAGCTGGGCCTGCAGTACTCGGCCATCGCGCCGGTGCTGGAGCACGTCAAGCACCAGTACCTCGTCGAGGTGCTTGGCAGCGGGCTGGTCGCCGGCCCCGCGTACGTCTATCGCATCACGGACCTTGGCCGCCAGCGCGCGCTGCTGTTCCTCGAGCAGAGCCACTATGTCGGCGCGGCCCCGGTGCCCTTCGCCGCCTACGAGTCCTACATGCGCGCCTTCACGGCCGTGCTGCCGCGCCCCGCCACGCGCGACCGTGTCCGCGACGCGTTCGGCGCGCTCGTTCTCAGCCAGCGCGTGCTCGACCAGCTGGGCCCGGCGATCAATGGGGGCCACTCGCTGTTCATCTACGGCGCGCCCGGGAACGGCAAGACGGTCATCTCCCAGGCCATCCGCAACCTGCTGGACGGCGAGCTGGCCATCCCGCAGGCCATCGAGGCCAATGGCCACATCATCCAGGTGTTCGATGCGGTGGTCCACGAGGCCCTGGACGGCGCCTCCATCGCCGACGACCCGCTGGACACGGGACACGCGCCGGACCACCGATGGGTCCGGTGCCGGCGGCCCCTCATCACGGTCGGCGGCGAGCTCTCGCTCGAGTCGCTCGACCTCTCGTATGCCCCGGTCTCGAAGTTCTACCAGGCCCCCGTGCAGATGATGGCCAACGGCGGCGTCCTCGTGATCGACGACTTCGGCCGACAGCGCTGCGAGCCCGCCGCCATCCTCAATCGCTGGATCACGCCCCTCGAGAGCCGGGTGGACTACCTCACGTTGCAGACGGGGCAGAAGCTGCCGATGCCGTTCGCCGTGCTGGTGGTCTTCGCCACCAACATCAAGCCGACCGAACTCGTCGACGAAGCGTTCCTGCGCCGGATTCACTACAAGGTGTTCGCCGAGAGCCCGACGGTCGGCGATTTCAAGCGCATCTTCGAGCGGTGTTGCCTGCAGCGGGGGATCGAGTACGACGAGGCCATCGTGAACCGCCTCATCGCCGAGCAGTTCGCCGTCAAGCGGGTCCCCCTGCGCGGATGTCACCCCCGCGATCTCATCACCCAGGCGCTGGCGATTGCCGAGTACCTCGGCGAACCCGAGCACCTGACCGACCCGCTGATGAAGATGGCCTTCCAGACCTACTTCGTGGACGATGGGTCCACGGATGGGAATCCCACGGCGTAGGGAGCTTCCGTGCGCGCGCGAGCCGCGTCACGCGCGGCAATCCTGCTGGCCGCGGCCCTCTCGGGGGCCCACGGGGCCGCCGTCGATGCCGTGGCGCCAGAGACCGCGATTCGCATCACGTCGCCCCTCGGCCGGACCGGCGTGCCCGGCGTCGTGCGCATCGTCGCGCAGGTCACCACCCCGGCCCCCGACGGGATCGTGCGCGTGCGGTTCTACGTCGACGACGTGCTGCTCGGCGAGGACACCGACGGTCCCCCGTACGTGACCGAGTGGGAGGACGAGAACCCCTACGAGCCTCGCGTGATTCGCGCCGTGGTGGACGACGGGCTGGGCGGCACGGTCGAGGACCGGGTCTCGCTGGCCTCGCTCGAAGTCATCGAGGAGGCGTCGGTGTCGTCCGTCCTGGTCGAGGCGACGGTCACCGACGAAGCCGGCCGCTACGTCCAGAACCTCGACGCCGGTCGTTTCTCCCTGTTCGAGGACGGTGAGCCGCAGAAGCTCGACCTCGTGCAGATGCAGACGCTGCCCACCACCTTCACGCTGCTGGTGGATGGCTCCCAGAGCATGTCCCGTCGCATCGACCTCGTGCGCGCGACGGCGCGGCGCCTGGCGTCCCGCCTCAAGAAGGGAGACATGGTCGTCGTCGCGCCATTCAGGCGGCGCATCGAGACGGTGACGGGCCCGACCAACGACGCGCAGACCATCGGCGATGCCATCGCGGACATCGAGGCAATCGGGGGAACGGCCATCCTGGATTCGCTCGCCACACTGCCCGACTACTTCGCCCGGGCCGAGGGGCGGCAGGTGGTGATCCTCGTCACCGACGGCTACGACGAGCACAGCTCCACTTCGATGGAGGAGGCGTTCCGGGCGCTCCAGCGCGTCCAGGCGACGGTCTATGTGGTGGGCATCGGTGGCGTCGCCGGCATCTCGCTGAAGGGCGAGACGCTGCTCAAGCGCGTCGCCGCGCAGATGGGTGGACGCGCCTTCTTCCCGTCCCGGGAGGAGCAACTGCCGGACGTGCACGGGCTCATCGCCACGGAGACGTACAGCCGCTACGTCATCACCTACACGCCGACGAACCAGGAATGGAATGGCGCGTACCGCGCCATCAGGCTGGCGGTCGACGAGCCCTCGTACACCGTGAAGGCGCGGCCCGGCTACTTCGCCCCGGCGCCGCCACCCATCCGGCCGACGCTCGAGTTCAGCGCCTCGGGCGACAGCGAGGCGGTGCTGGCCCTGGCGGCCTCGGACGTGACGGTCATCGAGGACGGCGTGGCCCAGAAGATCGAGTCGTTCCAGGAAGCCAACGCGCCCATGTCGATCGTGATGGCACTCGACGCCAGCGGGAGCATGCGGCCCGCGCTCGAGGCTGTCAAGGCCGCTGCCACCACCTTCGTGCAGTCCCTGCGACCCACGGACCCGCTGGCGCTGGTGCAGTTCTCCGATCGCGTCGTCGTGGAGCACGAGTTGTCCACCCGGCGCCAGCTGACGCTCGATGCCATCGCGGGGCACGAGGCGCTGGGCGGCACCGCCCTGTGGGACGCGCTGCACGACTCGATGGCCTACCTCCAGCGCCAGCCGGGCCGGCGTGCCGTCGTCGTGCTGACCGATGGCCGGGACGAGAACAACCCCGGCACCGCCCCCGGCAGCGCCCACACTCTGGCCGACGTGCTGGCACAGGTGCGTGACACCGAGACGACGGTGTACGCCATCGGCCTCGGCCCCCGTGTGGATCGGGAAGGGCTGGCGCGCGTGGCGGAGGCCTCCGGCGGCGCGGCGTACTTCCCCGAGGACGTGTCCCAGCTCGCGGATCGGTACCGGCGCGTCGTGGACGACCTGCGCCGGCGCTACCTGATCACGTACACCTCGACCAACAGCACCCGCGATGGCGCCTGGCGCTCGGTGCAGATCACGACGTCGCGACCGGGCCTCGCGATTCGCAGCGTGGGCGGGTACAACGCGCCCGGTCGCGCCAGGCCGGCCGCGCAGGATCCCTGAAGGGAGAACGGATGCGGATTGGAGGTGCAAGCCGGGACAGCATGATGACGCTGATCCCCTTGGCGGTCGCCATCGTGGTGACCATGGTGCTGCTGGGCGGGCCGGAGGAGGCGCTGCGCGCCCTCGAGCGGGTCGGGTACGACGCGTGGATGCTGGTCGGCAGCTGGTTCCGTCGCTGAGCGCGGTAGGTCCGGCGCCGACCTCAGTAGTCGCGCAGGACCGGCGGGGCCCACGCGGCCCGCAGCGCGTTGAGCACCGCGAACACGTCGATCACTTCCTGCGTGACGGCGCCGGCCACCGGCGGCAGGTAGCCCGCCGCCGCGACGAGCATCCCGGCCACGCTGAGTGCCATGCCTCCGACCGCGCTCTGCAACGCAATGCGCCGCATGCGGCGGCCGATATGGAACAGCTCGTCCACGCGTTCCAGGGCATTGTCCAGCACCACGGCCCCGGCCGCTTCGGCCGTGACGTCGGTCGCCTGGCCGAACGCAATCCCGACCGTCGCCGCCGTCAATGCCGGCGCATCGTTGATGCCGTCGCCGACGAAAACGGTACAGGCGCGCTCGGTCTCTCGCCGCACGAGCGCCAGTTTCTGCTCGGGGCTCTGGCTCGCATGGACCTCCCTGATTCCGACCCGGTCGGCGAGGTACCGCACCTCGCTCTCGCGATCGCCCGACACCAGGAGCACCCGCGTGAACCCGTGACGCGTGTCCAGGTGCTGCACGAAGGTCCTGCCCTCGGCGCGCGGCTCATCCCGGAAGCGGAACCTCGCCGCATATCGGCCGTCGATGAGGACGACGCACTCGAGGCCCCCCGAGAGCGCCGGAAGCGTGGCGGCCGCCTCCGGCAGCAGCCGGGCGAGGACGTTGCGGCTGGTGACCAGGACCGTGCGTCCGCCGATGACGCCGCGCAGTCCCTGGCCCGGACGCTCGCTCACCTCGGTCGCATCGTGTGGGGCCAGCCGTGCCTCGTCGGCGGCCTCGATCACCGCCGAGGCAAGCGGGTGCCGCGAGTAGCGCTCGAGGCTGGCCACCGTGCCGAGCACGTCCTCACGGGTCAGGCCCTCGGCGACGAACACCTCGGTGAGCTTCGGCCTGCCGTAGGTGAGCGTGCCCGTCTTGTCGAAGATGGCCGTGCGGCAGGTGTCCACCTTCTCGAGGATGGCGGGATCCCTGATGACGATGCCGCGCCGGGCGGCGAGCGAGACCGAGCCGATGATGGCCACCGGGATGCCGATGAGCAGCGGGCACGGCGTGGCCACCACCAGCACGGCAAGGAAGCGCAGCGGGTCGCCGCTGGCCATCCAGGCCGCCACCGCGATGGCCACCGCCAGCGGCGTGTAGACGGCGCCCAGCTGATCACCCAGGCGCCGCAGCTGCGGGCGGCGCTGCTCGGACTCGCGCATCACATGCATGATCTTCGCGTAGCGCGAGTCCACGGCCCGCTTCTCGGCGTGGATCGTGAGCGCGCCCTCGCCGTTGACCGCCCCGGAGAGCACCGACGAGCCCACGACCTTCGACAGCACGTACGGCTCACCCGTGAGGTACGACTCGTCCATCGTGCTGCGCCCCTCGATCACGGTGCCGTCGACAGGACAGGTCTCGTGCGGGAAGACGACGAGCACGTCGCCGGGAGCCACCTCGTCCAGGGCCACGTCCGCCATGACGCCGTCCAGGCGCCGGTGGGCCAGCGTCGGCATGCGTCGGGCCAGCGCATGGAGGGCGGAGGACGCGCTCCGGACCGCGTAGGCCTCGAGGGCCTGGCCGCCGGACAGCATCAGGACGACGAGCGTGCCCGCCAGGTACTCGCCCAGGATCACCGCGGTGACGATGGAGATCCCGGCAAGCAGGTCGGAGCTGAAGTCGAACCGGACCAGGCGCGCCAGGAGCCCCAGGACCAGCGGAACCCCGCCCAGGCCCAGCGCGATGAGCAGGGGCAGCTGCTCCGCAGGGCGGCCGAGGGCCGTCCACGGGCCTCCCGGCCCGAACCGCATGGTCAGGTGCGCGGCAATGGCGACGAGCGCGATGCCCGCGACGGCGGTGTCCTTCGAGACGAGCGGCTTCAAGTACGGCGAAACGGCGGGCACGGGCGATACGCTCATGGTACGCCGCGTGCGCATGCGTTAGACTATCGATTCCATCGTGTTGCGAGGTTCCCTCCTTGTCCGATTCCCGCGTCTTCATACCACCTTATGTGCCTCCGTCCCGCCGGGCGGAAGGAACCTCGGGCGGCGCCCGTCCGCGCGATGAGCAGGTCGATGCCGAGGCACAGCCTCCCGTTCGTGAAGGGCTGCCGGCCAGCTACCGGATGCGCGCCGAGCCTCACTATGTCGAAGCGCTGGCGCGGCCGCCGCGCGTCGAGGCGCAACCGGTGAGCGAGCGACCGCCGGTGCCCGGCGCCGCCGTGTCCGCTGCGATCGTTCAGGCGGTGGAGGCAGTGCACGAGGCGCTGGCCGCCCTCCCGGCACGGGGCCAGTCGCTGCGGGAGCGCGTGGCGGTCGAACTGGCGCGTGCCGAGGCGCTCAGGGCGCGCTGGCTGGCCGAAGCGGTGGTCGTGCTGCAGCAGGAGCCCCTGCCGGCGCTGGACCTCGTGGACATGGCCAGGGTGCTGGCCGGCGTCGCGGCGGCGTTCGGTCCGGAGCAGCGACTGACCGGCGGTGCGCCCTCCATCAACGTGCCCGAGGGCGCCTTCCAGGTGTTCGGTGACGAGCGGCTGCTGACCGCGGCGATTGGCGGGCTCGTGCACGCCATGCAGGGCCTCGTGGATGGCCGCGCCGACCCCAATCGGGTGATCGTCCGGTTGGGACCCCGACACGACACGGCGTCGAGGACCATCGAGGTGATGCAGACGGCGGTTCGGGTGCCGGCCTCGGCGCATGCCCGCTTCTTCGACGCCGACTGGGCCGCGCACCCCGCCGGCCCGGCCGGCGCCGTGCTGTTGGCCGCTGCGCGCCGCATCGCCCTGGCGCAGGGCGGCACCCTCGAAGTGCGGGCGAACGAAGGCGGCGGCTGCAGCCTGCTGTTCAGCGTGCCGGCGGCGGGCTAGCCGCGCCGGTCCCCGCCCTGCCCGTCACTCGGGTGTGATCGTGTCGGGCGGTAACGGCGATGGGGCCAGCAGATACGCCTGGTCGCGGAGTTCCCGGCCGAGGTGCGCATGACGCTGCCGCCACGGCTCGAACCGCTGCGCCATGCCTTCCAGCAGCCGCGCCTTCTGCACCGTAGCCTCACGGCTGGCCGCACGGTGATAGAAACCGGCGCCGAGCTCCGCGTACCACCGGATCTTGTGGCGCTGCCGCATCTGGTCCTCGAAGAAGCCCGCCAGCAGGAGGCACTGCGCGCCGGCGGTCTCCATCATCCCGCCGTCGCCGTGCAGGCTCGTGTCCATGACGAACTGGTCGAAGACGTCACTGAGGGTGGCCGGCGTCGGGACGTCCACGCCCGCGCTCGTCGATACCTGCGCGAAGTGGGCCAGGACGCTCGCGTTGTACAGCAGCTCCTGCCGGTCCACGTCGGGGTCCGAGACTTCCCGCAACCCCAGGAAGAAGAACTCCAGCGTCTGTCGATGATCGCTGGCCAGTAGTTCTCTCAGCGTTCCCATCGGCCACCTCTGTCACTACATGCAGCAAGTTGCGTGCCCTTCCCAACGTGCCGGGTTCATGCCTGTTCCGGCGCCCAGGCGCGCCAGTCCCCCCGGTCGTGGCAGCGCCGGGGACAATCATTGTCACCTCGCTCGCCAACACCGCTAGAATCGGCGGCGAGGCACAGGAGGTGCAATGTCGGGACGACGGTTTCTGATTACGGGCGGCAGCCAGGGGATCGGCGCGGCGGTCGTGGCGCTGGCGCGGAAGGCCGGGCACCAGGTGGTTTTCACGGGGCGTGACCCGCGGCTCATCGAGCAGGTGGCGCAGGGGACCGGCGCCCACGGCCTGCGGCTCGATGTCTCGAGCGGCGACGACAACCAGAGGGCGGTGGAGGCCTGCCAGGCCCGCATGGGCGGCATCGACGTGCTCGTCAACAACGCGGCCTTCGGCTACGCCGCCGAGATTGGCGAGATGGACATGGACCGGATGAAGACCATGTTCGACACCAACGTCTTCGGCCTGGTGGATATCTCCAACCGCGTCGTGCCGCTGATGAAGCAGCAGGGCGAAGGCGACATCGTCAACATCGCCTCCACGTCGGGCATGAAGGGCGCGGCGCGCGGCACGGCCTACGCGGCCAGCAAGTGGGCCGTGCGGGGCATCAGCCAGTGCTGGCAGGCCGAGCTCCGGCCGCTGGGCATCCGCGTGATCTCGGTCTGCCCGTCCGAGGTCCAGACCAACTGGGGCGGGCGCACCGGGCGCAACAACCCCAACAAGCTGTACGCGGAGGACATCGCGCGGACGATCATGGCGGCGCTCGACATGCCGCGCCGCGTGCTGTGGCCGGAGGTGGCCGTCTTCGCCAACAATCCCTGGAAGGAGGACTGAGCCCCTCAGGCGATGGACTTCACCTGCCCGCCCTCGACCGACGCCAGCGCGCGGTCGAGGCGCGCGGCCAGATCGTCGGGGGGGGCCTCGACGCCGACGAGGATGTAGCCCTGCGTCACGGCGGGGTCGTAGAGCTGCGACAGCCGGCTCGGCAGGCTGGCCGTGACGAGCAGCGCGGTCACGGTGGCCAGGATGGCCCCGAGCATGGTCATCTCGAACACGATGATGGTGTTCGGCCACGTCGAGACGATGGGCATGCCGCTCGTCACCAGCGGCCAGAGCTGCTGGGTGGTCGTCGTCAGGAGGTAGCCCGCGATCATTCCCAGGAGGCCGCCCCCGCCCGCGATCCAGTGCAGCCACGTGGCCTTGTCGCGGTGGCTGAACTCGTACTCCTCGAACGGTTCGGACGACATCACGACGATGTCGCGCTCGGCCACGCCCAGCGTGCGGAGCTCGTCCACGGCCCGCTGCGCGGCATCGGGATCGGTGAAGAGCGCGTAGACAGCCTTCACGGGCGCACCCTCCACAAGCCGGCCAGCTCGTCCTCGTCCGTGGTCACCACCGGCGGATGCGGCTGGTTCCCCGCCTTCATCTCCCAGATCGAGATGATGGGCACGAACTTCGAGAACAGCATGTAGAGCAGGATCATCGCCGCGAAGGTGGCGACCATGATGATGATCTCCACGGGCTGCGGCGCGTAGTCGCCCCACGTGTAGGGCAGCGGCTTGTGCGCGAGCGACGGCACGATGATGAGGAAACGCTCCAGCCACATGCCGATGAGCACGGTGAAGGAGGCGACGACGGTGCCGGCAATGGTCCTGAGCTGCCGCAGCGCGAGGATCGGGAACGGGATGACGAAGTTGCAGACGACCATCGCCCAGTAGAGGGGCGCGTAGTCTCCGCGCTGCGTGGCCCAGAAGACCGCCATCTCGGACGGCTCGTTGCCGTACCAGACCGTGAGGCGCTCGGCGAAGACGAAGTAGGCCCAGAGCAGGCTCATCAGCAGGAGGAGCTTGCCCAGGTTCTCGAAATGGACCGGGTGCAGGTAGGCCTCGAGGTGGAGGAGCGTGCGAAGTGCGGCCATCGCGATGATGAGGGCGGCGATGCCGCTGAAGATGGCGCCGGCCACGAAGTACGGCCCGAAGATGGTGGAGTGCCACATGGGCACTGTGGCCATCGAGAAGTCGAACGACACGATCGTGTGCACCGAGACCGCCACCGGGATGATGGCGATGGCCATGATCTGCATGCCGGCCTCGAGGCGGTGCCACTGCTTGGTCGTGCCCTGCCACCCGAGGGCGAGCGCGCCGTAGATGCGCCTGCGCCAGCCGGTGGACCGGTCGCGCACCAGCGCGAAGTCCGGGATCATCGGCAGCAGCAGGAACATGAGGCTGCCGGTCAGGTAGGTGTTGATGGCGAAGAAGTCCCACACCAGCGGCGAGCGGAAGTTCGGCCAGATCTCGCGCGCGCTCGGGTACGGCGCCAGCCAGAAGGCCAGCCAGGGCCGGCCGAGGTGGATGATGGGGAACATGGCGCCGATCATCAGGGCGAACACCGTGATGACCTCGGCGCAGCGCGTCACGGGCCGGCGCCACCTCGCGTTCACCAGACGCAGGATGGCCGAGATGAGCGTGCCCGCGTGGCTGATGCCGATCCAGAACACGAAGTTGGTGAGGTAGAACCCCCAGAAGACGGGCCAGTTGATGCCGGCCACGCCGATGCCGTACCAGAGCTGGTAGCCCCACGCGGCCGCGCCGGCCAGCACCACCGTGGCCAGCACCAGCGCGCTCCCGTAGAACCACACGGACGTGTGGAAGAGCGGGCGGACCAGGTCGTCGGCCAGCGGGTTATTGCGCGTCCGGTTCATGCCAACCCTGCCGCTGGAGGTAGGTGACCTTGGGCTCGGCCCCGTGCTCTTCGAGGAGCTTCGAGCCCCGGGGCGATTCCGACAGGCGCGCCACGCGACTCTCGGGGTCGTTCAGGTCGCCGAAGACGAGCGCGCCGGCCGGACAGGCCTGCGCGCAGGCCGGCTGCAGCGCGCCGTCCACCAGCTCGCGCTGCTCGGCTCTCGCCTCCGACTTGGCGGCCTTGATCCGCTGCACGCAGAAGGTGCACTTCTCCATGACCCCCGCCTCCCGGAGCGAGACGTCGGGGTTCAGCTGCAGCTGCAGCGGCTTCTCCCACTGCGGGTGGAAGAAGTTGAAGAACCGCACGTTGTACATGCAGGCGTTGGCGCAGTAGCGCGTGCCGATGCACCGGTTGTAGACCTGCGCGTTCAGCCCCTCGTCGGTCTGGTGGCTGGCGTAGGTGGGGCACACGGCCTCGCACGGTGCGTTGTCGCATTGCTGGCAGAGCACCGGCCGGAACCTCACGCGTGCCTCCGGGAACTCGCCCTCCCAGTAGCGCTCCACGCGAATCCAGTGCATGGCCCGCCCGCGCGCGGCTTCCTCGGCGCCGACGGTGGGAATGTTGTTCTCGGCGTGGCAGGCGGTGACGCAGGCCTCGCAGCCCGTGCACCGGTCCAGATCCACGACCATGCCCCAGCGATGTGCCATCCTCAGCCCCTTCCGTGGTGGTCCGGACGCTCGCGCGTGGCGCCCGCGAAGAGCACCAGGCTGCCATCGGGCCCGCCCACCCGCGCGAGCTTCACGCGCGTGGCCGACCAGGCCAGCGCGCCGGTCTCGGGCACCTCGACCGGCGCCAGGACCCGCATCGGGTTGGCGCCGCGCCCGCTCGCGTAGCGCGTGAACGTCTCGTGCCCCTGGCCCACGGGCATCGCGACGGCATCGGGTGCGATGCCGGGCGAGATGAGGGCCGGCGCCCGCAGCGAGCCATGGGCCGAGGCGACCTCCACCATGTCGCCCTGCGCGATGCCGAGTTGCCCGGCGGTGCGCGCGTTGATCTCGACCCACGAGCACCACATCGCTGTGGTCATCGGGTCCGGGAGTTCCTGCAGCCAGGGCAGGTGGGCCAGCGACCCGTCGTAGAGCGCCTGCGACGCGTAGGGCAGGAAGTGGAAAGGGTAGCTCGCCGCGTCCCCGTCGAACGCGGGTTCCCTCCACGGCACGGGGGTGGGAGCGGTGGCGCGTCCCGGGGGCGCCGTGTCGGCACCCTCCCGTGGCGTCTGCACCATCTCCTCGAAGGTCTGCCAGGGGAACGGCGGGTCGAGCGGGTGCTGCAAGCGGCGTCCGATCTCCAGCAGGACGTCCGGCATGGCGCGCGTACCGTAGAGGGGGCGCATGGCGGGCGGCGCGGCGGTGGCCACCACCTCCAGCGCGCCGGACTCCGGTGCCGACTCCGTCCACGATTCGAGGAACGAGTGATCCGGAAGGATGAGGTCCGCCAGCGCGCTCGTCTCGTCGATGAAGCCGCCGAACGAGACGATGAACGGAATGCGCCGGAGCGCGTCGGCCACCTTCGCCGCCGGCGGCGTCGCGAACACCGGGTTCGCGTCGTCGAGCAGCAGCAACTGTGGTGCGGGTGACGCGTTCACCAGGTCGCGCAACGAGCGGGCGGGCCGCGCCACCGGAGTTTCTGTCGGGGTGAACATGATGCCGCCTGGTGTGTCCACGCTGCCGACCAGGCCGTTGAGCGCATTGACGGCGAGCGCCTGCGGCACGCCGTTGGCGTGGGCGAGCGCCGCGCCCCCAATCACGGCGACCGCCGGGCCGTGCGCGGCGAACTCCCGCGCCAGCCGCTCGAGGCGCGCCGCCTTCACGCCCGTGCGCCGCTCGACTTCCTGGGGCGTGAACTGGGGAAGGCCGCCCGCCCACCCGTCCACGAGCGTGCCCGCCCGCCCGGCCCCCGCCGCCGGCCGGAGGCCCTCGCGCATGATCACGTGCGCCAGTCCCAGGGCGACGATGCCCTCGGTGCCCGGCCGGACAGCGACCCACTCGTCCGCGCTTGCGCCGGTCTGCGACACGCGCGGCTCCACCTGCACGAACTTCGCGCGTGCGCCCGGCTGGCCCTGGCGCATGCGCCCGTAGGCCACGGTCTGGGCCACGGGCGAGTTCCACGTGCCCAGGAAGTCAGCGCCGAAGTTGATCAGATAGCGCGTGCGCGCGAGATCCAGTGTGGGCAGCTGATGACGCCCGAAGCTCAGGTCGTTGGCGTGTCTCGCCACCGCCTCGTCGAAGAGCTCGAACGAAACGGGTGAGGGAGCGCCGAGCCGGCGCAGGAACTCGGCGACCAGCTCCCGCCGGCGTCCCTGCCGGGCGCGCCCGAGGAACCAGACGGCGCCGGCCTGGCCGCTCTCGACGAGCGAGTCGAAGCGACCCACGAGGTCGGCCAGCGCCTCGTCCCACGACACTTCCTGGAAGGCGCCGCTGCCGCGCTCGCCCGTGCGCTTCAAGGGCGTCGCGATGCGATCGGGGTGGTAGGTCACCTGCAGCGCCGCCTGGCCGCGCACGCAGAGCCGTCCCTGGCTCACCGCGTGGGCCGGATCGCCTTCGAGCTTGCGCGCGAGACCCATGCGCGTGATGCCGGGTTGGCCGTTCCTGGACACCTCGGCGTCGCCGTCCATCACGCGGGCGAGGACCCCGCAGCCTGCGCTGCACAGCGGGCACACGCTCGGCTTCCACACCGCGATGCCCGGCGTCAGCTCTTCCTCGGGAACGAACCGGATGATCTGGTTCTCGGGATGCCCGCAGCTGGCCAGCGCGGCGCTGGTGCCGGTGATGGCGGTGACCTTGAGGAACCGTCGGCGATCCATGGGCGTCATCCGGGGCGAGGCCGCGTCAGAAGTGGCACGTCAGGCAGTCGTTCGATGCCTGCTTCGCCTTGTGGCAGTTCACGCAGAACGCCATGTCCATCTCCACGACGCGGCGGGCCACGGTCTGCTGCGTCATGTCGCCGTGGCAGGTGGAGCAGTCCACGCCGGCGCGGATGTGCGGCGCGTGCTCGAAGCGCACGTGCGCCTCGCGCGTGTAGCCGTAGACCCTCCGCCACGCGAGGTCCACCCCCTTCTCCTGCATGGCCGTGATCTGCTGGATGATCGGGCGGTCCGTGGCGATCTGCGAATGGCAGATCAGGCAGGTGTTGACGCTGGGGAGACCGGCCACGGGCCCGCGTTCCACGCCCTCGTGGCAGTCGGTGCAGACGAGTTGCTTCTCGAGGTGCAGCTGGTGGCTGAAGGCGACGGGCTGTTCCACCTCGTCGGGCCGGATGTCGAAGAAGGCGCGGAATGCATCGCCAGCCGAGCGGTGAGCGGTGGTGAACACCGATGGCGTACCCCACCGCGACGGCTTCGCCAGGCGCGCCGCCTGCTGGTGTTCGGCGCGGCCAGCCCCGTTACAGGCGGCCCCGGCCGTCCAGGCTGCGGCCACCAGGGCGAAGAGGGCGAGCCGGCGGCCGCCGAGGCTACTTCGCACCGCCAAGGCTGCGGACGTAGTTCACGAGGTGCCAGGTGTCCTGGTCGCTGACCTTGCCCTTGAGGCCCTTCATCTTGTAGTCGGGGCCCGCACCTTCCTGGATGACGACGAAGATCTCGCCGTCGGTGGATCCGCGATCCCACGTGGCATCCGCGAGGTTCGAGGGCTTCATGTCCTTCGGGGCCGAGGGGCTGTCACCCCGGCCCGTCGCGCCGTGGCAGAAGCGGCAGTACTTCTGGTAGAGCTGCTGGCCCGTCGCGATGGACGCGGCGTTGGACGCCACCGGGTTCTTCAGCTTGGCCGCCGCGGCCCTCGGCGTCGTCTGTTCAGCCGATGCAGTGAGGCCCAGCCACATCACGGCCACCATCATCGCTCCCCATCCCCACGCACACCATCGGCTCATCCGCACGTCTCCTCACGGCGCTGGCTGAAAAGTAGTTGTCCGTGCACGGCCTCGATTCCGGTTCAGGCTGAACCCCGGCCGCCCGGGTGCCGAATGCTCACACAAGGCGTGGGCAATTGCAACCTAATGTCTCCTTATGCCTCCCATCATCCCCTGGTATGGTCGTGCTACGCTGTCGGCCGCCATTCGCTGAATCCCCATGCGTATCGTCATCGCGGGCGGCGGGCAGGTCGGGTCGTCGCTTGCCCGGGCCCTCGCCGCCAGCCACGAAGTCTTCGTGATCGATCACGATCCCGACGTCGCGGACGTCTTCCAGTCGATGGACGTCGAGTTCCTGCCCGGGAGCGGGACCAGCGAAGAGCTGCTGACCCGTGCCGGCGTCGAGCGCGCGGACTTCTTCGTGGCGGCTACGGGGCTGGATGAAGTCAACATCGTGGCGTGCGCGCTGGCGCGCCGCCTCGGGCACCCCCAGACCATCTGCCTCGTCTCGCGCGCCGAGTTCCTGGGCACCTCCGAGCACGGGGGCGGCCTGGGCGCCTTCGGAATCAACCGCGTGGTCTGGCCCGAGGCGCAGCTGGCCGCCGACATCGAGCGCATCGTGACCGTGCCCGGGGCGATCGACGCCGAGGTCTTCGCGGGCGGGGTGGTCCGGCTGCTCGAGTACCGCCTCGACGAGCGCTCGCCGCTGCTCGCCGCCGCGCTCGGCGGGCTCCACCTCCCGCGAGGCTCACTGATCGTCGCCGTCAAGCGCGCCGGGCGCATCTTCGTCCCGCGCGGGACCACGCGGCTGGTAGCCGGCGACAAGGTCGTCGTCATGGGCACGCCTGACGCCATGCACGCCGTCGAGACGCTGCTGCACCCGGGCCGCAGCGGCGGGCGCCTGCGCGTGACCATCATCGGCGGCGGCGACGTCGGCCTGCAGCTGGCCCAGCGGCTGGAGCACATTCCCTCGGTGGATCTCCGCATCCTCGAGCGTGACCCGGACCGCGGGGCGATGCTGGCGGCGACGCTCACGCGCACGCTCGTCCTGAACGGCGACGGCACGGACCTGGAGTTCCTCGAGTCCGAGAACGTCGGCCGCAGCGACGTGCTGGTGTCGGTCATCGACAACGACGAGCGCAACCTGCTGGCCTCGCTCCTGGGCCGGCAGCTGGGGGTGCCGAAGGTGATCACGCGGGTCGGCCGTCCGGCGAACCTCCGCCTCTTCGAGCGCGTGGGCATCGACGTGGCGATCTCGGCGCGCGGGGCCGCCGTCGCGTCCATCCTGCACCAGATCACCGGCGGCGCCAGCAGCCTGCTGGCGGTCGTCGAGCACGGCGAGGCGCGCGTCTTCGAGCTCACCGTCTCGCCGACGTTCGCCGCCCGGCCGCTGAAGGACGTCGGGACGTCCGAGGACGCCATCGTCGCGGCCATCCTGCGCGGCGATCGCGCAATCGTGCCCCGCGGCGACGATGTCATCCAGGCCGGGGATCGCATCCTCATCTTCTCGACACAGGACGCGGCGGATCGCGTGCGGGAGTTCTTCACCCGCGAGAGCAGCTGACCGCGGCGTCCGTCGCTGAACCCGATGCGGTACTCCCTGGTCGTTCACCTCTGCGGCGTGCTCGTCCGCCTGTTCGGCGCGATGTTCCTCGTGCCGGCAGCCGTCGCGGTCGGTTATGGCGAGTTCCACGATGCCCTCGGGTTCGTCCTTGCGGCGGCCGCGACGCTCGTCCTGGGGCACCTGATGCGCCGCGCCGGGGGCACCTCGGCCGAGGACGCCGTGGAGCGCATGCGCCGCGTGGAGGGCCTCGCCGTCGTCTCGATGTCCTGGCTCCTCATCGCGCACCTCGCGGCCATCCCGTACGCCTGGGCCGGGGTGGGGCCCATCGACGCGCTCTTCGAGTCGATGTCGGGGCTCACCACCACGGGGGCCACGGCCTTCCGCGACTTCTCGCGCTTCGGGCGGGGAATCTTCTTCTGGCGCTCGATGACGCAGTGGCTCGGCGGGATGGGCGTCATCGCGCTCTTCGTGGCCGTCCTGCCGCGGCTCGCGATTGGCGGCCGCGAGCTGTTCTTCGCCGAGGCCCCCGGGCCCAGCGAGGACAAGGTCAGCCCGCAGATCCGCAGGACCGCCTCGCTCCTCTGGCGGCTGTATTCAGGCCTCACCGTGCTGCAGGTGATGGCCCTGTCGATGGCCGGCCTGTCGCTCTACGACGCGGTCTGTCACGCCATGACCACGCTGGCGGCCGGCGGCTTCTCACCGCATCCCCTGTCGGTCGGCGGCTACCAGAACCCTGCCGCCGAGTGGATCATCATCGCGTTCATGTTCATCGCCGGCGCCAACTTCGCGCTGCAGTATCGCGCGCTGGCGCGGCGCGATCTCCGCATTCTCGCCGCCGATGACGAGCTGCGCGCCTATGCCGGCGTGGTTGCCGTGGCGACACTGCTCCTGGTGCTGGCCCTCGGCGTGGGCGAGGGTGTCGTGCCCACCCTGCGCACGGCCCTCTTCCAGGTGCTCTCCATCCTGACGACCACGGGCTATGCCAGCGTGGACTTCCAGCTGTGGAGCGAGCAGGCCAAGATGGTCCTGCTCGTCCTGATGTTCATCGGCGGGTGCGCCGGATCGGCCGCGGGCGGGCCGAAGGTGGTGCGGCACATCGTGCTGGCACGCCACACGCTCCAGAGCCTCCGGCGGACGCTGCACCCGCGGGCGGTGCTGCCCGTCAAGCTCGGCGGGCGCGTCGTGCCGGAGCCCATCCTGCAGAACGTGGTGGTCTTCTTCCTCTTCTACCTGCTCGTGTTCTCCATCTGCACCGGCATCGTCGTCGCGCTGGGCGCAGACATCGTCACGGGCCTGACGGCGACGATTGCGTGCCTGGGCAACATCGGTCCGGGCTTCAACCAGGTGGCTCCCATGGCACACTTCGGGGACCTGCACCCGATCAGCCGTGTGACCCTGACGCTGGCCATGTGGATCGGCCGGCTCGAGGTGCTCACGGTGCTGGTCGTGCTCCGCCCGGAGGTGTGGCGGGCCGGCCAGTGGTCGGCGGAGCCGCGCCACCGGGCGGGCGAGCAGGCGAGCCCCGCCGACGGTGAGGTCAGCGCGCGTCCCCGGCGCACGCGATCCACGACGTGATGGCCCGGAAGCGCCCGCGCGAATCGCGAAGACAGCCGCCTCAGCTCCCCTGGCGCACCAGCTCGACCCGCCGGTTCTGCTGACGACCCTCCGGGGACGTATTCGGTGCGACGGGGCGTGTCTCCCCGTAGCCCTCCGCCTCGAGCCGCGCCGCCTCGATCCCGTAGGTGTCGACGAGGAAGGTCTTCACCGCCGCCGCGCGACGCTTCGAGAGCTCGAGGTTGTGGGCCTCATCGCCGTCGGCATCGGTGTGCCCTTCGATGCTCAGCCGCAAGTCCGCGTGCCGGGTCAGCATGTCGCCGATCTCCCTGAGCGTCGGCGTCGATTCCGGCCGGATGACGTCGCTGTCGACGGCGAAGAGAATGCCCTGCGTGGCCACGCGTCCATCGCGGGCGATCGCGTCGTACAGGTCGCGTCCCCCGGCCGCCACCCGCACCGGGCCAATCATCACCGGGCGGGCATCGGACGCCGAGCTCACGCTGAAGACGAGCGCGTTCGTGCGCGCGAAGGCGGCGTTCGGCGCGTTTGCGACGCGCTGCTCGTTCACGTACATCTTCATGTGGGCGCCATCGGCCATGATGCGGACGGTGACGAGCGTGTCGCGGTCCGTCCCCGGGGCCCGCCTGGTCATGGTCACCGGGCCCTGCTTGTGCGCGCGCAGGCCGGCCTGCGAGAACTCGAGGCTCGGCAGTGAGCCGGCGTAGGTGCGGTCGCCGTGATAGACCGCGGCCGTGCTGACCCTCACATACGCATTCCCATGCTGCACGCTTGCCGGGAACTCCACCGTGAATCGGTCAGGCAGGGGCTCCGGCAGCGGGATGCGAACCGCACCGCCCGAGGAGGCGCGGAGATACCGGGCGCCCCGCCACTCGACGACTTCCCAGTTACCGGACACGAGCTCGAAGCGGCGGGGGAAATCGCCAACCGCTTCCTGCTGGAAGTCGTCGTGGAAGAGCAGCCGTTCACCCGGCACGAAGTCGTAGTTCACCCACGCGCCGGCACCGGGTCGCTCGGCGGACGCGCCCGCCGCCGCGGCGGCCGCTGCGGGATCGGTGATCGGCCGGCCCTCCCCATCCGTCAGGACGCGGCCGTCGTCGTCCGTCATGATGGGTGTGCGTTTCTCGGCCCGGGCCTTGCGGATGCACGCCTCGTCCCGAAACGCGCAGCGCACGCCGTTGCGGATGATCTCCTCGACTTCCTGGCCGACCTGGTCGGACACCGCCCCGGTGATGCGTTTGCGGAGGTTGCCCAGCTGGGTGGTCGCGAGCGACGGCCCCACGGTCGCGAGCGCCAGCAGGAGAGCGCCGGCAGGAACAAGGGTGGGAGACATCGGATGGTCCTCCTGAGCGGAATGGCAGCCGATCGTGCCGATCAGTCTCCGAACGTCTCGGTACGAAGGAACCGGCCACTGGTGGTCGAGGTCCGGCTCGTCGCGCTGCCCGGGAGGGCCACCAGGAGAACGCCGCTCCCGGAGGAGGCCGTCGTGCGGTCCAGCAGGGCCTTCACGCTGCCCTCGTCGATGGCACGAATCGCATCGGCGACCGGCAAGGCAGCCCCCGCCTGATGTCCGAGCACTCTGGGGATGCCCTGCAGGAATCGGTCGTCAGGCACGAATGTCCTTCCCGCGAGAGTGACGGTGCCGGAAGCCACCTGCATCTGGCCGGACGATTTCCACGTTCGCAGGACTCTGCCCCGGCTGACGGCGATCGCCGCCACCGACACGTTGAACTCGCCGGCCCCCGCGACGGTCAGCGAGAGCCCACCCTTCCGGACGGCATCCCAGGAAAGGCCGCCGCTCTCGAACTCGATCTTCGCGGCGGCCAGTGTCGCGGAGGGCAGCGACAGCGCGAACGTGTTGCCGGGCTGGGCCCGGATGCCCTGGGCCGGCGCCAGGGCGGCGACGAGGGCCAGCCCCGCCGCCCAACGCGTCAACCCGCAGATCCCGCATGCTTGGCTGCCCTTCGACATCGCGTCGTCCTCCTGGACTGGCAGGCCACTGCGCCGGCCATCCGGCTGGGCGGCATGCGCCGGTCCTTGATCCAGAGAGCGCAGGACGCGTGCGGCACCCGACAGGCCGGCGACGCCCCCGGGCCGGCGAGGCCGCGGCCGTGGTAGTGGGATGTCGTGCTCCGGACAGGCAGCTTCGCGCGAACAGGCGAGGACGAAGCCGTGCGACGGTTGCCCGCGATCGTGGTCAACAGGGCGCGTTGAGCCGGCGCGGAACGTCCCCGCCGCCAGTGTGCCCCTGGTCATGAGTGTGATCGCCAGCGCGGGATTCCGGCGGCCGGCCCGACACCGCTCGTCGATCAAGGAGTCGGCGTGCGCAGGGCGGCCTCGAGTCGTGCCGACGCCGCGATGTCTCCCCGCGCCTGGTGAAAGGCGGCCGCGGCCTCGAGGCATTCACGGCGGTACTCGGGAAGGCTCGTCGCCGAGGTGAGCGATGCCGTGGCGCGCTCGAAGAAGGGCAGTGCTGCGGGCTGCTGCGCGCGCGCGACGAGCGCCCTCGCGATTCGGCACTCGGCCACCGCCGTGATGGCGTGCCCGTTCGGGAGCGCCGCCCGCAGGATGTCGAGGGCCTCGCGCGCGGCCGCCTCGGCGGCGGCGGGTCGCTGCGCCGCCAGGTCCAGGCTCGCGATCGAGAGCAGGGGCAGCGCTCGCGCGTAGTTGTCGCGTTCCAGCGTCTCGCGGTAGATGGCTGCCGCCCGTTCGTAGCGTTCGCGAGCCTCGTCGTGCCGGCCCAGGCGGACGAGCGCCGTGGCGTGGTTCTGCAGGTAACCGGCCACCGACGGGTGTCGCGCGCCGTGCACGCGCTCGCCCACCTCGACCGTTTCGCGGAGCAACGCCTCCGCGCCCGCCAGGTCGCCCGCGTTCAGCCGCAGCACGCTCAGGTTGCTCATCGTCGCCAGCCGGTGTGCGTGTGTGGCGCCCAGCGTGCGCTCCAGCGTGTCGATGGCCTGCCGGAACAGGCCGTCGGCTTCGTCCACCCGCCCCATCAGGCCGAGCGTCTGGGCCAGCGTGCCGCGGGCGAGCGCGCCAGCTGACGAAGAAGCGCCGATCGCCGCGTCTACCAGCGCGACCGCGCGCCGCGCCGTGCGTTCGGACTCGTCCAGCCGATCCAGGACGCGCTCGACGTCGGCGAGGGCGCGCATCGCCTCCACGCGAATGGCGGCCGGCAGCCTCTCGGCATCCGGTGCGTCCAGCACGGCCCGGAAGTGGGGCTCGGCGGCCTGCTCCTGCGACATGCCGATGAGATGACGCCCGAGACGAACGCGCGCATCCGCCACCTCGGCGGCATCCACTGGCCGGGCCGCTTCGGCCAGGGCGAGGCGCCGCAGGTGCAGCTCGTGCGCGGGCACCTGCTCGCCGCGCTCGCCGCGAATGAGCGCGAGGCTGCCGAGGCTGTCTCTGACCGCGCGGGAGGCGGGCCCATGCAGCGTCGTCTGCAGGGCCAGGGCCTCTTCGCGCAGCGGCTGCGCGCGGTCGTGCACGCCGAGGTCCTGGTAGACCTGCGAGATGGCCGACAGGATGGACGCCCGAATGATCGGGCGGTCGGCGAGCGACGTCCTGAGCCGCTCGGTTCCCATGTCCAGGGCTTCGACGACCGTGATCTCGCGCCCGCGCGCCGTGTCGGCGGGGGCGTACGGGTCCGCGCTCGCGAAGAGATCGACGAGGAAGCGCTGGACCTCCTGGGCGCGCTCGGCCTCGAGCGTCGCCGCGTTACGCTCGGCTTCGAGCGCCGCGCTGTGGCGCACCAGTGTCGCGAGGTAGATCCCCGCGAACACCGTGGCGGCACCCAGTGCGGGCGCCACCCACGGACGGCGCCGCAGGAACATCCGGGTGCGATACCAGAGGGTATCCGGGTGGGCTGAAACAGGCCGTCCGTCGAGAAAGCGCCGGATGTCCCCGGCCAGCGCCTCGACGGAGGCGTAGCGCCGCTGTGGTTCGGCCTGCAGGGCCTTGCCGACGATGGTGTCGAGGTCGCCGGACAGCGTCCGGCGCAGCTGCGCCGGCGTCGTTCCCCGCGCCCGGGCACGCGGGTCGGCGTCCGGCCAGGTCGAGACCATCGCGCTCGGCTTGGGAACGTCGAGGCGCCGGGCCAGCGCCTCGAGCCCTTCGGCCGATCGGCCCGAGGGCGCGTACGGCGCTGCGCCCGTGAGCAGCCCGAACAGCAGGACGCCCAGCTGGTACACGTCCGTGAGCGTCGTCACCGGCTCCCCGCGAAGCTGCTCGGGGCTGGCGTGGTCCGGCGTCAGCAGGAACAGGCCGGTCCGGGTGTGCGTGCCGCCGTCATCACCAGGCTCGAGCAGCTTGGCGATGCCGAAGTCCAGCAGCTTCACGTGGCCCTCGGCGGTGACCAGGATGTTCGACGGCTTGAGATCGCGGTGAACGACGAGGCTGGCGTGGGCGGCGCTGACGGCAGCCGCCACCTCGAGGACGAGGGCGAGCCGCTGTCGCAGCCCCAGGCGCCGGTCGTCGCAGTAGTCCGCAATCGGCTGGCCTTCGACGAACTCCATCACCAGGTAGGGGCGTCCGTCGTCGGTGGCGCCTCCGTCGTAGAGGCGTGCGATGTTGGGATGGCTCAGTGACGCCAGGATGCGGCGCTCGGTCACGAACCGGCGAAGGACGTCGTCGGTGTCCATGCCGCGACGGAGCACCTTGAGCGCTACGTGCTGCGTGAACCCGTCGCCGGCGCGCTCGGCGAGGTACACGGTGCCCATGCCTCCGCGCCCGAGTTCGCGGATGACGTGATAGGGGCCGATGGCGCCCGGGCCCGTGGCCCGTGCGGCATGGTCGGAGAACACGTCCGAGATGGGGATGGCCGGCGATTCGTAGCAACCCTGCGAGTCCTGCTCGGCCCGGAGGAGCGCCTTGACCGCGTCGGCCAGCGCCAGGTCACCGGCCGCCGCCGACTCGACGAACGCCGCCCGCTCGGCGGGAGAGCGCTCCAGCGCCGCGTCGAAGAGTCGGTCGATCGCCTGCCACCGTGCACGGTCGGGGGGCTCGCCCGTCACTCCGCGTCGTGCTCCTCTTCGGGCGCGACCGCCGGCTCGCCGGCGAGCAGGGCGTGCAGGTAGGCACGGGCCCGCGTCCAGTCGCGTTCGACGGTCCTCGTCGAGACGCCGAGGGCCTCCGCAATCTCCGACTCCTGCATGCCGCCGAAGAAGCGGCACTCGACGATCCGGGCCAGCCGCGCGTCGCGGGCCTCGAGGTGCTCGAGCGCGCGGTTGACCGACAGGATCTCCAGCAGCCCGTTGGTGGCGCCCGCGGCCTGCTCGTCGATCTCCACGTGCAGTTCGCCGCCCCCGCGTTTGGCCGCTTTCCTGTGTCGGGCGTAGTCCACCAGCACGTGGCGCATCACCTTGGAGAGAAGAGCGAAGAACTGCGCCCGCCCCCGCCACGCCGGCCCCGTCCGGCGCGACAGTTCCACGTACGCCTCGTGCACCAGCGCCGTCGTCGTGAGCGTGTGGTTGGCCCGTTCGCCCTGCAGGTGACGGTGCGCCATGGCGCGGAGGTCGTCGTACAGAACCTCGACGAGATCGTCGAAGGCATCGCGGTCGCCGTCCGTCCAGCGCTGGACGAGGTGCTCGAGAGTGTCCTCCCCTCCCACGGCGCAAGCCTACGCCGCCGGCAGGGGTGAGGCAAGCGCCAACCCCGGCCGGCCCTTCATTTGCCCCTGCAGCTGCTCAGTCTGGCTTCCGACGTTCCGCTCCTCGCTCTTTCACTTCCCGTTCGGGGGGATGCTCGCTGCCGCGGCACTGCGCAATGCCCCCCGGCACTGCGTCCAGAGACGAGGGACGTCGGATGATACATTGAGCGCGGGCAAATCGGCGCGTTCTCGCTGGAGGTGGAGGAGCATGAACAGAGGTGCGTGGGTCGCGGGAGTCGGAATGCTGGCCGTGCTCGCTTCGGTGCGGCCCTCGGCGGGACAGGCCCTGGTCGTCACGCCGCGAACGTTCACCTTTGCCGAACCGCCCAACGAGATGGTGCTCGAGAACGGACAGAAGCTCGGCCCTGTCACCGTTGTCTACGAGACGTACGGGCACCTGGCTGCCGATGGCCGCAACGGCGTCCTCATCCTGCACGGCATGGGCGGCACCGCCCACGCGGCCGGTCGCCATACGGCCAATCCGGAGGAGCGTCCCGGCTGGTGGGATGCGCTGATTGGCCCGGGCAGGCCCTTCGATACCGACCGCTTCTATGTGGTCAGCCCGCAGGCGCTGGCCGGCGGACACCGCGACAGGAAGCCCGGAACGGGCACCACTGGGCCTCATTCGACCGATCCGCGGACGGGCCGGCCCTACGGGATGCGCTTCCCCACGTTCTCGATTCGCGACATGGTCCGGGTTCACAAGGCGCTGCTCGACCACCTCGGCGTGAAGCACCTGGTGGTCGTGTCGGGCGTCTCGATGGGCGGGTACCAGGCGCTCGAGCTCATCTGTACCTTCCCCGACTTCGCCGACGGCGCCATTCCGGTCGTCGCGCGCGGGCGATCCCCGGCGCAGCACGCGCTCGACCACTTCATCCGCCGCATGTCGATCATGAACGACGCGAACTGGCAGGACGGCGATTACTACGACACCGGCCGGTACCCGACGCGAGGGCAGGCACTCGCCAGCATGGCATCGTCGCGGAGCTACAACAACGCGCCGTCGTTCAACGACGACAAGCAGGCCGACGTCCCCGGCGCGTCGCCCTACGACAAGGTGACGAACAACTTCGCCTTCGAGGGCCAGCTGTGGGCCAACGCGCTCGAGAACGCGGAGCGGAACATCGACGCCAACGATTACCTCTACCAGTCGCGGGCGCTCGCCAACCAGAACCTCGGATGGAAGCGGGGCGATTACTCGCGCGGATACCGCGCCAACCTCGCGGATGCGCTGAAGCTGACCAGCGCCGCCGTCCTGATGATGCCGTCGAAGACCGACGACTCCGTGCGGCCGTCCTACGGGCAGGAGATCGTGGACATCATGCGGACCCTCGGCAAGCGCGCCGAGATTCACGTCATCGACTCCGAGCGCGGCCACGGCGGCTCGTCCGAGTTCTCACAGATGATTCCGCCGATGAAGCGCTTCATCGACAGCCTGCCAGGCGGGGCGGGCGTGCGTCCGGCCCGGCAGCCGTGAACGCCGCCCGGCTGCTGCTCGGTGTCGTGCTGGCCTCGCCAATCGCACATGTCGTGAGCGCGCAGCCGCTCCACGGCCACCTCCGCCTCATCGCGCCGGCCGCGCCCGGCGGCGGGTGGGACCAGACCGCCCGCGTCATGCAGGCGGTGCTGCAGGAGGCCGGCCTCGTGCGCACCTCATCGGTGGAGAACATCCCGGGCGCCGCCGGCACCATTGGCCTCGCGCGGTTCGTGAGCGCGGAGCGTGGCAACGGCGACGTGCTGATGTTGTCCGGCCTCATCATGCTCGGGGCCGTCGTCACGCACCAGTCCCCGGTGACGCTGCGCGAGGTGACGCCCATCGCCCGCCTGCTCGGCGAGTACGAGGTCGTCGTCGTTCCCACCGCGTCGCCCATCCGCTCGCTCGCCGACCTCGTCGACGCCTTTCGCGCGCGCCCCGAGTCCGTCTCGTGGGGCGGCGGCTCGGCCGGCGGGACGGACCAGATCCTGGCCGGTCTCTTCGCCGACGCCGTCGGCGTGTCGCCGAGCCGTGTCAACTACATCGCGTTCTCGGGTGGCGGAGAGTCGTTGTCAGCCATCCTCGGCGGGCAGGTGACGGTGGGTGTGAACGGGCTGGCCGAGCTGGCGCCGCACATCGAGGCGGGAAGCGTGCGTCCGCTCGCCATCTCCAGTGCCGGGCGCCTGCCGGGCCTGGACGTGCCGACGTTCCTGGAGCAGGGAGTCGACGTGCAGATCGAGAACTGGCGATCGGTGGTGGCGCCGCCGGGCGTGAGCGCGGTCGAGCGCGAACGCCTCGAGCAGATCATGGATGCGATGGTGCGCTCGCCGCAGTGGCAGGATGCCCTGGCGCGGTACCGGTGGAACGATCGCTATCTGGCCGGCACGGCCTTCGCGCGGTTCTCGGCGGCCGAGGAGGCGCGCGTCGAGGGCATTCTCGCCAGGCTCGGCACCGGCGGGGCTGCGGGCTCTGCGGCGGCCCTCGGTCGCTATCCGCTGTTCGTCCTCCTGGGGCTTGCGGCGTGCGCCCTCTGGTCGGCGCGCGGGATGAGGCAGGCCCGGCGGCCGGCGGCGGCGACGCCCGCTCCCACGGCTGTGGCCACGGGCAGGCCCGGCGCCATCGCGCTGATTGCGCTCGCCGCGGCCATCGACCTGCTGCTCCTCGAGCGCGCAGGCTTCATCGTGGCTTCCACCGCGCTCTTCTGGGGCACCGCGCGCGCGTTCGATGCCAGCCGCCCGATCCGCGACGCGGCCTTCGCCCTCGGCGTGTCGGTTGCCTGCTACGTCGTGTTCCAGCGGTGGCTGGAGTTGTCGCTGCCAGCTGGATGGCTGGCGGGGTGGCTGTAGGCGCAGCCCCGCACCGATCCCCAATGCCCGAGACACTGCGCCTGCTCGCCGAGGGCTTCGCCAGCGCCATCACCTGGCCCCACCTGGCGTGGGCGTTTGCCGGCGTGACGCTGGGCACGGCCGTGGGCGTGCTGCCCGGCATCGGGCCTGCGCTGACCGTGGCGCTGCTCCTGCCGGTGACGTTCACTCTGGATCCAGTGAGCGCCTTCATCATGTTCGGTGGCATCTACTACGGGGCGATGTACGGCGGATCCACGACGAGCATCCTGATCAACTCGCCAGGCGAGACGGCTTCCATCATCACGGCCATCGACGGCCACATGATGGCCCGGCAGGGGCGGGCGTCTGCGGCGCTGACCACCGCAGCGGTCGGGTCCTTCGTCGCCGGAACGGTGGCCACCCTCGGGCTCACGTTCTTCGCGCCGCTGCTGGCTTCGGTCGCGCTCAGCTTCGGCCCGGCGGAGTACTTCGCGCTGACCCTGGTGGCGTTCACCACGGTCGCGGTGCTGCTGGGCGCCTCGCTGGCTCGGGGGCTGTTCAGCCTGTTCCTCGGGCTCGCGCTCGGTCTGGTGGGCATCGACCAGCTCACCGGCACCGCGCGCTTCTCGTTCGGCGTCCCTCAGCTGCTCGATGGCATCGACGTGATGATCCTCGTCATCGGCCTCTTCGCGGTGGGTGAAACGCTGCACCAGGCGTGGCAGTACGGGCACGACGGAGAAGACACGGTGCCCCTGCACCGCTTCTCGTGGATGAGCCGCGATGACTGGCGGCGATCGTGGAAGCCCTGGCTCCGGGGCACGGCCATTGGTTTCCCCCTGGGCGTCCTGCCATGCGGCGGCTCGGTGATCCCGACCGTCGTGTCGTACATGGTCGAGCGACGACTGAGCGCGCGGCCGGACGAGTTCGGGCAGGGCGCCATCGAGGGCGTGGCGGGACCCGAGGCCGCCAACAACGCCGCGGCCGCGGGCGTGCTGGTGCCGCTCCTCACGCTCGGGCTGCCCTCGTCGGCCACCGCGGCCGTGCTGCTCACGGCTTTCCAGCAGTACGGGCTGCAGCCGGGACCGCTGCTGTTCTCGACGCGGCCGGACCTGGTCTGGACCCTCATCGCGAGCCTGTACATCGGCAACGCCATGCTGCTCGTCCTGAACCTGCCGCTGGCGCCCCTCTGGGCGCGGGTCATGCTGGTGCCCCGATCGCTGCTGTTCGGCAGCATCCTGGTGCTGGCCTCGGTGGGCGCCTACAGCCTGAACCGGTCGCTCCTCGATGTCGCCATCCTCTACACGGTGGGGGTCATCGGCTGGGGCATGAGGCGGCTGGACATTCCGCTCGTGCCGGCGGTGCTGGGCCTGATCCTCGGGCCGCTGGCCGAGCAGCAGTTCCGGCGGGCGGTGGCTATCAGCGAGGGTGACTACGCGGTGTTCCTCGCGCGCCCCATCTCGGCGGTGCTGCTGATCTTCGCGGCCGCGGTACTCATCGCCCCACTCCTGCTCCGGCGGCCCGGGGGAGCCGCCTCGTCGTGATCGCGCGCGACCACGACGTCGTGATCGCGGGCGGCGGCAACGCCGCGCTGTGCGCAGCCCTCACCGCGCGCGCGGCCGGTGCCCGCGTCGTCGTGCTGGAGTGCGCGCCGCGCCACTTCCGCGGCGGCAACAGCCGCCACACGCGCAACCTCCGCGTCGCACATGCCGCGCCCCTGGACCTGCTGCCCGGCGCCTACCCAGAGGACGAGTTCCTCGCCGACCTGCTGCGGGTGAGCGGCACCACGAACGAGGCGCTGGCTCGACTGGTGATTGGCCGATCGCCCGCGTTGCCGGAGTGGATGCGCGGGCACGGCGTGCGATTCCAGACCTCGCAGCGTGGCACGCTGCAGCTCGAGCGGACCAACGCGTTCTTCCTCGGCGGTGGCAAGGCGCTCCTGAACGCCTACTACGCGGCGGCGGAACGGATGGGCGTGGACGTGCTCTACGACGCCGAGGTGGAGGACCTGGAGGTGCGCGAGGGTCGGTTTGCCTCGGCAGTCGTTCGCATCGGCGGCCAGGCGCAGCGGATTCGCGGGCGCGCCGTCGTGCTCGCCGCCGGCGGGTTCGAATCGAACACGGCCTGGCTGCGGGAGGCCTGGGGCCCGGCCGCCGACAACTTCATCATCCGCGGCACGCCGTTCAACACCGGCCGCGTGCTGAAGGTGATGCTCGAGGCCGGGGCGCAGCCGGTCGGCGACCCGAAGGCCTGCCACGCCGTCGCCGTGGACGCGCGCGCGCCCCGCTTCGACGGCGGCATCGTCACGCGCCTCGACTCGGTGCCGCTCGGCATTGTCGTCAACGCCCTCGGACGGCGGTTCTACGACGAGGGCGAGGACTTCTGGCCGAAGCGATACGCCATCTGGGGATCGCTCGTGGCGCAGGAACCCGGCCAGCTCGCGTATTCCATCGTGGACGACAGGGCGATGGGCCGTTTCATGCCCTCGGTCTTCCCGCCAATCGAGGCGGCGTCCATTCCAGAGCTGGCGCGCAGGATCGACGTGCCGGCCGACGCCCTCGAAGCGACGGTCGGGGAGTTCAATCGGGCCGTGCGGCCGGGCGCATTCGACCACCGCACGCTGGACGATTGCCGAACCGAGGGACTCGTCCCGCCGAAGACGCACTGGGCCCGGCCGATCGACACCCCCCCGTTTCGCGCCTACCCGCTGCGGCCGGGGATCACGTTCACCTTTCTGGGGCTCACCGTGGACGAACGTGCGAGGGTGATCATGACGAACGGGATGCCGGCGGAGAATGTGTACGCCGCTGGCGAGATCATGGCGGGGAACATCCTGCGCCGCGGCTACGTGGCTGGTGTCGGCATGACGATCGGCACGGTGTTCGGACGGATTGCCGGGGAAGGAGCGTCGCGCCATGCCTCCGGCTGAACTCCTGCGCCGCGGCGAGCACACGATGACCGTGTGCAACAGCTGCCGCTACTGCGAGCAGTACTGCGCGGTCTTCCCCGCGATGGAACGGCGGCTCACGTTCACCGAGGCAGACCTGGCGTACCTGGCCAGTCTCTGCCACAACTGCGGGGAGTGCCTGTACGCCTGCCAATACGCGCCCCCACACGAGTTCGGCATCGACGTGCCGCGGACGATGGCCGAGCTGCGCCTGCACTCGTACGAGGAAGACTGCTGGCCGCGGCCGCTGGCGCGGGCGTTCCGCCGCCAGGGTGTGCTCACCGGCCTGGCGCTGGCGGCGGGATTCTCGGCCATCCTCGTCGCCGCCACGGCGCGACTCAATCCATGGGCCCTGTGGCCAGGCAGGACCGACGCGGAGTTCTACGCCATTGTCCCGCACGGCGTGATGGTGGTGCTCTTCGGGGCCGTGGGCGGATTCGTGGCGCTCGCGCTCGGGGTGTCCATCTGGCGATACTGGCGGCGCATCGCGCCGCGAGGGACACCGGCACCCACGCCGCGCACCTTCGCTCGTGCGGTTGGCGATGCGCTGACCCTGCGCCACCTGCACGCCAGCGGCCCCGACTGTGTCTCCGCCGAAGAAGCGCGAACGCCGTGGCGTCGCTGGTGGCATCACGCCACGCTCGGCGGTTTCCTGCTCTGCTTCGCATCCACGTCGGTGGCCGCCTTCTACCACGCCGTCTTCGGCTGGGAGGCGCCACACGCGTACACGAGCCTTCCAGTGCTGCTGGGCACGGCGGGTGGGGTCGGGCTGGCGATCGGGCCGGCGGGGCAGTGGTGGCTGCGGCGCCGCCGCGACCCCGCGCTCGCCGATCCCGAGCAGCGGGGCCTGGACGCCTCGCTCCTGCTGCTCCTGTGGCTGACCAGCGCCACCGGATTGCTGCTGCTGGTGTTGCGAACACGCGCCGTGATGGGGCCGCTGCTGCTCGTGCACCTCGGCGTGGTGCTTGGGCTCTTCGTGACGCTCCCGTACGGCAAGTTCGTGCACGGGCTCTACCGGCTGGCTGCGCTGGTGAAGGACGCGGCGGAACGCGACGCCGACAGATCCGTCTAAACGTGAGTAGTGTGAGACACCACGAAGGAGTGGAGATGACCGACGCCACCCGGGAGCCCGATGCCTCGCTCGTCACCGTCACGCACATCACCTACGCCCTGCACGCGCTCGGCCTGGCGATAGGCGCGTTCGGCGCCGCCAGCGTCCTGGGCTCGTTCCTGTTCGGCTGGCCGTCCATCATCGCCGTGATCGTCAACTACGTGAAGCGCGGCGATGCGCGCGGCACGTGGCTCGAGTCGCACTTCACCTGGCAGATTCGCACCTTCTGGTTCGCGATGCTGTGGGCCTGCGTCATCGGCATCGTGGGCCTGGTCCTCGCCATCGTCGTCGTCGGGATCGCGATCTGGATCGTGGGGCTGTTCGTCCTCGGCATCTGGGCCATCTACCGGATCATCCGCGGCTGGCTGGCGCTCAAGGACCGGCGGCCCGTGCCCTGAGCCCCGGGAACACGAGGGTCACGAGGGGCACGAAGAACACCCAGGGCAGGCAACCCTTGAACCGGCAACCGAGAACCCGAGAACCCGAGAACCCGAGAACCTGAGAACCCGAGCCCAGCCCTCAGTTCGGGGCGCGGTCGTGTCCCGTGAAGGCACGCGGCTGCGTGAGCGCCTGCTCGATGCGCACCAGCCGTTCGGCGATGCCCACGATCTCCACGTGCGCCTTCACGTTCACCTCGCCACGACGTCGCTGATCCGTTGCCACCGCGTGGTGGCTTCGGCGATGACCTGGTTGGGATTCGGCAGCCCGCGGATGGTCGCCGTGCTGGCACGCAGCCGCGCGCCCAGCACCTGCAGCATGTCGATCGCCACGTCCGGGCGCTGGCGCAGGAAGGCGTGAAAGGGCCCGCGCGGGAGCGCGAGGAGCGAGCAGTCCGCGAGCGCCCGGACCGTCGCGCTGCGAGGACCACCGTCGATGAGGCCCAACTCGCCGAACACGCCGCCCGGGCCCAGCGTGTCCAGCCGGACATGCCCGCCCTGCGCGTCCGGCGCCGTCACCTCGACCCGGCCGTCCTCCACGACGTAGAGCGTATCGCCGCGGTCCCCGAACCAGAAGACCGGGTCTCCCGCCTTGACGGCCTGCCGCGTCATGAGCCCGAGCAGCGCCTCGTGCCCCGCTGCGTCGAGGCGGGCGAACAGCGGGATGCGGGAGAGATCCGCCGGTGCGCTCATCAGGGAGTTGCGCTCCCGCCCGGCGGCACGACGGCGATGGCGCGCAGGGGGCCGCCGCTTCCCCCTTTGATCTTCATCGGCAGCGCGATGAGCGTCGCGCCGCGGGCCGGCAGTGTGTCGAGGTTCGTGAGGTTCTCGAACCCGGGAATGTTCCGCTCGTAGAGCGTGCGGTGCGACTCGAACAGCGTGGACTGGCCGAAGTCGATGCTGGCCGTGTCGATGCCGACGGCCTTCACCTTGCGTGTCTCGGCCAGCCAGCGCGCGGCGTCCGGGTGCAGGCCCGGGAAGTGCAGCCGGGCCACCGCGGATGCGCCACGCTCGGCCGTCCCGAGGTACGTCGCGGCGTCGGGCCATCGGCGTGAGTAGTCCGTGCGGATCAACACGATGTCACCTTCCGCGATGGTCCCGTGTGCCTGCTCCCAGGCGGTGAAGTCGGCCACGCGCACCTGGTAGTCCGGCTGCGCGGCACTGGCGGCCGACACGTCCACGACGACGGCGTCACCCACGAGCCGCTCCAGCGGGATCTGCTCGACGGTCCAGCGTCCTTCCGCGAAGTGGATCGGCGCGTCGAGGTGCGTGCCGCCATGCTCGGAGGTCGCGAAGTTGTTGGCCGCATAGTAATAGCCATCCGGGGTCATGCCGGCCGCGACGACGTCGAGCCGGAACGGGTCGGCGGTGGGCCAGAAGACGGCCTCGGCGCTGTACTCGTGGGAGAGATCCACGAGGACGCCCTGGAGCGGGCCCGCTGGCGGCGCTGCTGGCGCAGGGGCCGGCGGCGCGCACGCCAGGGCCGGCGCGAGGGCGACGAGGGGCAGCAGGATCCACCGTCTTGCGTGCATGCGTGACTCCGTCAGGAGGCGGGCCGCGGTGGCCGGTTACTTCTTCTTCTCGATCTCGCCGATGAACGCACGGGCTTCCGTGACCACTTCCTCGGTGATACCCATGTGGCCGCGGTCGGCGTAGTGCACGAACCGATGCTGGACGCCCGCGGCCTGCAGCCTTGCCACGAAGTCCACGGCCTGCTGGACCGGCACGGACTTGTCGTCGTCGGAATGGATGACCAGGAGGGGCCTCGTGGTCGGGCCGACGTGCATCATCGGCGACGCGCCACGGCGCGCCTCCTCGACGTCGCCTGTCACCGGCGTCCAGAGGTTCCCCCACGACAGCGTGTTGAGCTCGTAGGCAGCCGCGACGCTGATGACCGCTCGCACGTCGTTGCCCGCGCCATCCCATCCACCGGCCCTGGGCCACGGTCCCTCGCCGAGGGTGGCGGCGAGGGACACGAGGTGGCCGCCCGCCGACTGCCCGATGAGGTACACACGCGCGGGATCGATCCCGTAGTCGTCGGCGTGGGCGTGCACCCAGCGGATGGCACACTGCACATCCAGGTAAGGCGCCGGTGCTGGCGACCCGCCCACGAGCCGGTAGTCGATGGACATGGCGAAGAAGCCGGCTGAGGCCCAGTCGGCGACCTTGATGCTGCTGGCATCCGTGCGGTTGCCGGCCCGCCAGCGCCCGCCGTGCACGGACACGATGGCAGGTCGCCGGCCCGGGGCGTCCGGGTACGAGACGTTGGCGAGCAGGGCCGAGCCCTCCACGCGCCCGTAGATCACGTCCGTGCGGGTGACGATCGGGGCGGAGGCCTGTCGGGCTCCAGCGCCGCTCGCCTCGAGCCTGCCCGCCACGAGCGCGCCGGCGGCCGCGGCCGAACGCGCGAAGAAAGACCGACGGTCGAAACCTCTGACCTCGCTCACCGGGCACCTCCGTGGAGGAACAGTGGCTGATTCGACTACTTCGCGGTCACGCTCTCCTTGAGGAACGCGATGAGCGGCGGCAGCACCTTGTCCGGGGCCTCGAGGTGCGGCACGTGGCCGAGCCCGGGGATGAGGTGCACGCGGCCGTTGCCGTTCGGGACGGCCTTGGCGAGGGCGTGCATCCGCTCCTGGAAGCTGGCGGCCGTGCCCAGCAGCATGTCCTCCGCCCCGCCGAAGGCAAGCGTGGGCACCTGGATGTGCGGCCAGTCGTAGACGACCGGGTCGGCGTAGAGCATCTGGCCGATGAGCGCCTGGACCATGGCGAGCCGCGGCCAGTCGGCGCTGAGGGTCCACGAGTAGCGGATGCGGGTGTACTTCTCGAACTCGTCGTTCCACGCCTTCGGGTCGTGTGCCACGTAGCGGCCCAGGCCCGCGCGCGTGCTCTGGTAATCGGTCTTCAGCGTCTGTGCGTACCCCTGGTCGATGGGCGTCATGGGCCGGGCGAACCGTCCATCCGTGAGCCCGATGGGGTTGTAGATGACTACCCGTTCCACGGCCTTCGGATACTGCGTCGCGAAGCGTGCCGCGAGCATGCCGCCCATCGAGTGGCCCACGACGGCCACCTTCTCGATCTTCTCGTGCTGCAGGATCAGGTAGGTGTTCCGCGCCTGCGAGTTGAAGTTGTACGGGGCGATGGGCTTGGACGACTTGCCGTAGCCGATCTGGTCCGGGACGATGACGCGGAAGCCTTCCTTCGCGAGGGCGTCGATGATGACCCCGAAGTAGAAGCCGCCGAAGTTGTTGCCGTGGAGCAGCATCACCGTGTGGCCATTCGGCGTGCCCTGCGGCGCCACGTCCATGTACGAGATGCGGACGTCCTGGCTGTAGACGCTGATGTCGAGGTACTTGCTGGGGTACGGATACGGGCACTCGTCGCACGTGATGCTGCCGGGCTTGACGTCGGTGGGCGTGGGGACGGGCGGCAGGACTCCGCGGCCGCCCTGCGCTGACGTGGGAGCAGCGATCAGCGGGAGCAGCAGGAACGAGAACATGAGCGTGCGCAGGTGTGTGTGCATAGCCTCAATCCGTCGTGATCGTCCGCGCTGCGCGGGGGGCGCCCGGCTTCCGCGCGTTCGACGGGCATTGTATGCGAGATGGACGACATGGATTGAGGGGTGAATGCACGGTCGTCGTCCGCCCGTTTGTCGGGGAATGGCGGGCGGACGGGCCGCTTCGGACCGGGCCTTCGCGCTCGTTGAGCCCGACAGGGCAGCGAGGGGAGAGGGCCGAGGCCCTCGCTCAGGGCATTCTCCCTGTCGGTGGCTCGCCATGAGCGAGCCGCAGGCGAGTCGAATGGTGGAGGCGGCGGGAGTTGAACCCGCGTCCGAAGATACGTCGTCGCAGTCCACTACGTGCGTGTCCCCATTCTGATGTCGCGACCGGTTAGGAACGGGGCCAAGTGCCCCGGCCGCCATCTCCGA
>JBFWQE010000035.1:0-40086 GCA_050249615.1 Vicinamibacterales bacterium | reverse complement strand
CCTGTTCAGCACGGATCGCCTCGTCGCCCGCACGGCCGAGGCCCTCGAGGCCCTGGCGTCCCGATCCGGCTCCGCCGCCCACGAGGGGACCCGTGCCGGCGCCTGACACTCCCCGTCTCGTGTGCGTCATCGCCTCGCTCGGCGCCGGTGGCGCCGAGCGCGTGATGGCCACCCTCGCCGGCGAGTGGACCCGGGATCGGCACGTCACCCTCCTCACCTTCGACGATGGCACGGCGCCTCCTTTCTACGCGCTGCCGCCCACCGTTCATCACCGTCCGCTCGGGCTGGCGGGCGGATCCGGGAGCCTGCTCCGGGCGGCTCGCGCGAACTGGCATCGCGTGCGGCGCCTCCGCGACGCCATTCGCAGCGTGTCGCCAGACATCGTGCTCGGCTTCGGGGACCAGGTGAACGTCGTGACGCTCCTGGCGTGTCGCGGCCTGCGTGTGCCCGTGGTCGTGTCCGAGCGCGTGGATCCGCGCCTCTACGATCCCGGCCGCGCCTGGCGCGCGCTGCGGCGGCTCACCTACCCCGCGGCCGCTGCGGTTGTCGTCCAGACCGAGCGCACCCGCGCGTACGCGGCCGCGCGCTGGAAGGCGCCGCTCGTGGTGATTCCCAACCCGGTCCTGCACCGGAAGGGCGGGGACGTGCCGCCCGAGCCGCTCGTCGTCGGCATGGGCCGCCTGGTGCCTCAAAAGGGCTTCGACGTGCTCGTCCGCGCGTTCGCGGACGCGGCCCCGCGCCTCCCGGGCTGGCGGCTCCTCATCGCGGGCGAGGGCCCGGAGCGCCAGTCGCTGCAGTCCCTGGCACACGAGCTTGGCATCGCGGACCGGGTTGCCCTCCCCGGCGTCGTACGGGACAATGACGGGCTGCTCCCCCGCGCCAGCATCTTCGTCCTGGCCTCGCGCTTCGAGGGATTCCCCAATGCCCTCGCCGAAGCGATGGCCAGCGGCTGCGCGGTCGTGGCAACCGACTGTCCCACCGGCCCCCGGGAGCTGACGCGGGATGGCACGGCCGGCCTGTTGGTACCCGTGGACAATGTCGCAGCCATCAGCGGGGCGCTGCAGCGCCTGGGTCACGATGGGGACCTGCGCCGTCGCCTGGGTGAGGCCGCGGTCGCCGCCATGGCGCCTTACGCGCTTGACGACGTGCTGGAGAAATGGCAGGAGCTGTTCCGGAGGGTGACATCGCTCACGACACCGCGCCCGACACGCTGAGCACCACGCCCAAGGAGGCGACGGTCTCGCAGTGGCTCGGCGCAGCCGCCGGGTGGAGCGTCGCCATCCTGCTCATCCTCACCCCGCTGCCCCTCCTGATCGGTGAAGGCCCGGGAACGCTGGCGATCACGGCGGCGTTCGCCGTGGGGATGACACTGCTGGCCGCGTGCGAGCGCGGGCCCGCACGCCGGGTCTTCGTGCAGCTGGCCGTGGTCGGCCTTGCCGTCCGGGGAATCGCCCTCCTGTTGCTGACGTGGCTCGAATCCGCGAGCCACGCCGTCGTGCTCGGGCCGGACGGCGTGGGGTTTCTTCGCGCCATCCACGCCATCCTGAATGCCGGCTTCGTGCTGCCTCGTCCGTCGTTCGAGATGTTCGCCACGTACGACACGGCGCACCTGTACCTGTTCGCCGGTGTCGTCGCGACGCTCGGCCCCGGCCTGATGAACCTGCACGCCGCCAACTGCGCCCTGACCGCCCTGCTGGGACCTTTGACCTTCGGCTGGGTCCGCCTGGTGGCGCCGAAGGCGGCGTTGCCGGCAGGGCTGCTGGTGACCTTCTACCCCTCCATCATCTACCTCGCGGCCACCGACCTCTGGAAGGATCCGTCGGTGATCACCGCGACGACCCTTGGCCTGTGGGCCATGGCCCACCTCGTCCACGGCGACGGTGACAAGTGGCGCCTGGCGGCGTTCACCGCGGTGACCGGCGGCGCCTTCTGGTACGTTCACACGAGCCGCTTCTACGCGCTGTGGTATCTCGAAGTCGGGGTCGCGGCGATGGCCGTGATGGGCCTGCTGCGCGGCTGGGCGGTCCGGCGCGCCGCAGCAGCGGCCGTGGTGTCGGCGTTGGTGGTGGCGGAAGCAGGTCCGGTGATCGCCGGGTGGCCCCCCTCGCCGCTGTTCTTCGTCGCCTCCATCGCGCAGGCCACCAACGCGACCAGCCTGCGGTACTACTCGGCCGGGTTGCTCGACGACGTCGCGGAGGGCGGCCGCGCGCGGCGCAACGATGGACTCACCATCGATGCCATGGACCTCGGGCTGCCGGGACCGGCGAACATCCTCCAGGTCGATACCGACACGGCGTCGGCCGTCCCGGGGCGCCTGGGCCCCATCGGCAGTGCCGTGCAGATCGTCCGTCGCGTCCTGGGGCCGTTCGTCTGGGTGCTGCCGCCGTCGTGGACACCGCGGGCCGTGCTGGCCGGCGACTACCTGCTCTATCCCGGCATGCTGTTCTGGTACGTCCTGCTCCCGGGAATGTTCGTGGGGCTCACGGTAACCGGCTGGCGCCTCGTCCATGGGCAGGCGCCGTTCATGCTGGGCGCGGTGTGGATCTTCACCGTGCTCTACTGGGCGCAGTTTCTCGTGATCAACCTGCCCTATCGCCAACGAGAAGCGCTCTTCCCGGTACTCGTGGTGTTCGCGTGGCTGGGCGTGGAGCACGCCAGGTATCGGCCGTGGGCGGGGAAGGCCTACGCGGTGTACTGGATGGCGCTCGTCGCGATCGCAGCCGCACATACGCTGATTCGCGCCATGGTGGCCGGGTAATGTGCGGCATTGCGGGACGCGTGAACTTCCTGACCGGGGCGCCGGTGGACAGCGCGATGGTCGCGCGCATGTGCGAGCTCATCGCGCATCGCGGCCCCGACGGACACGGCACGTGGGTGCACGGCCCGATCGGATTCGGGCACCGGCGCCTGGCCATCATCGACCTGAGCCCGCTCGGCCACCAGCCAATGACCAGCGCCGATGGCGCTCACGTCCTCACGTTCAACGGCGAGATCTACAACTTCCAGGAACTGCGGGCGGAGTTGGAGGGGCTTGGCCACCGCTTCCGATCGCACAGTGACACTGAGGTGATCCTGGCCGCCTACCGGCAGTATGGGGACGCGTGCGTCGGCCGCCTCGCCGGGATGTTCGCCTTCGCCCTGTGGGACGAGCCACGCCGCCGGCTGCTGATCGCGCGCGACCGCCTGGGCAAGAAGCCCCTCTACTATCGGGTGGACGCCGATGGCCTGGCCTTCGCCTCGGAACCGAAGGCCTTCCTGGCCGAGCCGCGGTTCCAGCCGGAAGTGGACCTGCAGTCGCTCTCGCAGTACTTGAGCTACCAGTACGTGCCCGCGCCGCGCTCTGCGTTCCGCGGGGTCGAGAAGCTGCCGCCTGCCCACACGCTCGTGGTGGAGAACGGGCGCCTCGCCATCAGCCGCTACTGGACGCTGTCGTACGCCCGGAAGCAGGCGCTGTCGGACGACGAAGCGCTGGAAGGCCTGACGGTGCACCTCGGCCGCGCGGTCCGCCGGCGCCTCATCAGCGACGTCCCGCTCGGCGCGTTCCTGAGCGGCGGCCTCGACTCGTCGCTGGTCGTGTCCTTCATGGCCGAGGCCATGGACACGCCGGTGCGGACCTTCTCGATCGGTTTCCGCGAGGAGGCGTACAACGAGCTGCCGGCCGCGCGCCTCGTAGCCGAGCGCTACGGCACGGCCCATCGCGAGTTCGTCGTCTCGCCGAACGCCGTCGAACTGCTCCCGCAGATCGTCTGGCACTACGGGGAGCCCTATGCGGATTCCTCGGCGCTGCCGACCTACATCCTGTCGGAGCTGACGCGGCGCCATGTCACCGTCGCCCTCAACGGCGACGGCGGCGACGAGAGCTTTGGCGGCTACGATCGCTATCTGGCCTCGCTGCTGGCCGCGCGCATGACGGTGGCGCCGCTCCCGGTGCGCCGCGCCATCGCGGCCATGGCCCAGCGTGCATCGCGGCAGGCCTCGCATCGCCTCCTCCAGCGCGCCGCGCGGCTGGCCGAGCGCCTGGCCGACAGCCCCGAGCGCCGCTACGGCGTCTGGATGATGCACTTCGACCCCGAGAAGAAATCGCGGCTGTGCACGCCGGAGTTCAGGGCCGCCACCGTGGAGGACAGCTACGCCCTGCTCGAGCGCGCGTTCGCCGCCTCCGACGCCGATGGGCTCCTCGAACGGACGATGGCCGCCGACGTGCACACGTATCTCCCCGACGATCTGCTCGTGAAGGTGGACATCGCGACGATGGCGCATGGCCTGGAGGGCCGGTCGCCGTTCCTGGACCACGAGCTGATGGAGTTCGCGGCCAGCCTGCCCCCCCGCTTCAAGATCCGCGGGCGGGAGAAGAAGTACCTGCTGCGCCGGCTCGCCGAGCGCCGGCTGCCGCCGCGACTGCTGCAGCTGCCGAAGAAGGGCTTCGGCGTGCCCATCGACCACTGGTTCCGCGACGAGCTTCGCGACTTCGCACGCGACGTGCTGCTCGACGGCCGCCTGGCGGCACGCGGTTACTTCGACATGGCCGTGGTCACGGCCATGCTCGAGGATCACATCGCGGGCCGTGTCGTGTGGCACTATCCCCTGTGGAACCTGCTGATGCTCGAACTGTGGCACCGCATGTTCATCGATCAGCGGCCCGAGGCGCCTCCCGCGCGGGTGGCCGTCACCGAAATCACCACATGACACCCGCCACCCCCGAATCGACGGCATCCTTCGAGCAGCAGGTCGCCACCGGCGAACGCTTCGAGTTCGGCCGCAACTGGGCCCGCTTCCTGTCGGTGCTCGACGACGAGCGCATCGCCGAGGCGGAGAGGTCGCTTCGCGCGATGCTGGGCGAGGATCTCCATGGCCGCACGTTCCTCGACATCGGATCGGGCAGCGGGCTCTTCTCGCTCGCCGCCATGCGGCTCGGGGCGGCCCGCGTCCATTCCTTCGACTTCGACCCCAACAGCGTGGGATGCGCCCAGGAGCTCCGCCGGCGCTACTTCCCGGAGGATCGCCGGTGGACGGTGGAGCGCGGCAACGCCCTCGATCCGCGCTATCTGGAGTCGCTGGGAACCTTCGACATCGTCTACTCATGGGGCGTGCTGCACCACACCGGCCACATGTGGCCCGCGCTCGAGAACGCCGCGGGCCGGGTCGGGCCGGGAGGGACGCTGTTCATCGCCATCTACAACGACCAGGGATGGGTGTCACGGCTGTGGCACCGGGTGAAGGTGCTCTACAACCGGAACGCCCTGACGCGCGCGATGATCATCGGCGTCTACTTCCCGTACTTCGCGTTGAGCGGGCTGGCGGTGGACGTGCTCAAGCGGCAGAATCCCGTGGCCCGCTACACCGAGTACAAGAAGGCGCGCGGGATGTCGAAGGTGCACGACTGGTACGACTGGCTGGGCGGCCTGCCCTTCGAGGTGGCCCGCCCCGAGCAGATTTTCGATTTCTATCGGGACCGCGGATTCGAGCTGGCGCGGCTCCGGACCTGCGGCGGCGGGTTGGGCTGCAACGAATTCGTGTTCCGCCGAAAAGCGATCTGATGCCCCGCTTCGTGCGAACGCTGGCAGCATGCTGGCTCATCAGTGGCGTGACGGCCCCGGCCGTGGCCGGCCAGGAGGCGCCTGCGCCTCCACGGGATTTCTCGGTGGTGCGCGTGGAGGGTCAGGTCGTCACTCTTCAATGGGCGCACGCGGCGCCCGAGGCACCGCCCGACGCCTACGTCGTGGAGGGAGGGTTCGCGCCGGGCGAGACCTGGGCCACGGCCACGCTTGCGGGCACGGCCACCTCGGCCACGTTCGTGCTCGCCAACGGGGTGTACTTCGCAAGGCTGCGCGCCGTCCACGACGGCGTTCCCACCGCGGCGTCCGAAGAGATCGAGGTGGTCGTCGGCACGCTGAGACCGCCGTCGGCGCCGGAGGCGGTCGCGGCGCTCGCCATCGGGTCGGATGTCGCGGTGACCTGGCGCAACACCTACCAGGGGGGTGCGCCGCACGACGTGCTGCTCGAGGTGACGGGCGCGCGGCATGAGGCCATCGCCGTGCCGGCCAGCGGCGAGGTCCGCTTCTCGGGAGTGCCAGGCGGCGCCTACAACGTGAGTTTGCGCGCCAGGAATGCGGCCGGCTCGAGCGAGCCGTCGCCGCCCATCACGGTCGTGGTGGAGGGCGGGACCGTCGAGGTCGTCCAGGCGCCGCAGCAGTCTCCCGATGCCCCGCGGCTGCCGGTACGCTTCGAGGACTACTCGGCGGGCCGGCTCGCGGAGTTCGCCGCTCGCGAACACCTGGCCGAGGTCGTGCAGGGCGCCTCGTCCGACTTCGAGGCCATCCTGCGGCTGAAGGACTGGGTGGCGGCGCAGTGGCCCGACAGCGTGCCGGATCCATATCCGCCCTGGGACGCCATCACGATTCTCGACTGGATCCGAGAAGGGCGCACCGGTGGCTTCTGCGCGCAGTACGCGCAGGTGTTCCTGCAGGCCCTGGCCGCCTTCGGCATCCCGGCGCGCTACGTCGAGGTTGGCCAGACAGACAACCCGTACGCACACTTCACCACCGAAGTCTGGTCGAACCACTTCAACAAGTGGGTGCTGGTGGATGCGCACTACAACCTCCACTTCGAGCGCGACGGGATTCCGCAGAGCGTGCTCGAAGTCCACGACGCGTTCGTGCGCGGCCAGCACGAGGCCCTCGACGTCGTTCTGGGCGCCGTGCGGGAGGGCCATCCGGATCCGCGCGATTACCCGCATCGGACGGCGGGGCTGTACTACTACGTGCGTTATCAGCTGAAGGCCAACCATGTCTCGGCGCCGGAGGAGCCGTCCGCCGACCGGTACGAGGACGCCGTGGAGTGGGTCGACGAGCACACCGTGCCGTGGGAGTCCAGCACCGTGCCGTCCGAGTACCCCCATGAGCGGCTCACCCGCTACCAGACGGGCGACCGCGCGCTGGTGGAGTGGAGCCCGAATCAGGTGTGGATCACGCCCGAGCGGACGGACGCGCTCACCTACACGCTCAGCCTGCAGCACACGGTGCTCCAACCCGCGCGCGCCGAATACCGCGTGATCGACGATGAGGGGACCGCGGGCCCGTGGCAGCCGCACGCATCGGGGCAGATCACGTGGACCGTCGGCGCGCGCGATCGCCGGCTCGAAGTGCGCGGCGTGAACGTGCGCGGCGTCGCGGGCCCGGTGTCGGCGGTGGCCATCGTCCCCTGACGCGCGTCCATGGAGCGCGGGGGCTTCGGCCCCGTCGGGCCTCACTTCACCCTGGCATCCGCCCGCTTCTCTCAGTCCTGCAGGAAGATCTGCTCGAAGTACCGCGCGATGCCGGCGTGGCAGATGATCACGCCCGCGTCGCGGTTGCGCAGCGTGCCGTCCCCGGACCAGTTCTGGCTGCTGACGAGGATCGTGCCCGAGTCCACGACGATGCCCTTGTTGTGGACACGATCCTGGATGCGGAGCACGCCCGACAGCCCCGCCTTGTGCAGCAGCTCGATGTCTCTGGACAAGGCGGATGTCCGCATCCGCCTCAAAGCGGACCTCAGATGCTACGGCTTGGCACTCAGCCTTGCGAGCTGGTCCGCTGCGTTCTTGTTGCCGGGGTTGAGGGACAGTGATTTGCGATACGCCTCGATCGCCATCGTCTTGTTGCCATCGGCTGCGTAAACCTCGCCCAGGCTGTCAAACGCGTTCCAGCTATCAGGGTGGATCTCTGCATTGAGGCGCAGGATAGCAATCGCAGAACGAACTTCTCCGTCCCTCAGCAGCCTGTAGCCCCAGCTATTCAGTTCGGCATCTGCAAGGGCAAAGCCGGGTTCGCGCGCTTGCGTTGCATGATAGACCGAGATGGCCTGGTCGAAGCCTTCGCGGGCCAACTCCGCGGCGAAGCTGGCGCGGGTCGGCGGCGCGCCCTGCGATTTGCTCCGATGGACGGTGAACAGATGGGCGGGTGCGCCCAAATTGGCGGGAGACGTATCCAGGAAGGCGCGACCGGCGGTATCGCCTTTCAAGTACGCATCCAGAAAGTGGAGGACATAGCGTTCCAGCCAGCCGTTGGCGACGGACAGCTCGTGCTGATCGTAGTCGCCGTAGGCGTTGTCGGCGAGAAACCGCTGGCCCATGACGGAAAAGTTTGAATGAACGTACGGCGCCAGGGTCACGCGATAGAGATCGGCGTATTTCATCTTGTTGAGGAAGCTTCGATCCCGGTTCATGTCCGAAGGCAGGTCTTCCAACTGACGCGGGGTGGCAGCGACGTAGAGCATGGGCACGGTGATTCGTTCAGGCGTAAGAAACCGCGATTGATCGATGACATCGGGATAGCTGCGCACCGACCCGTCAAGTGACACGAGCCCGTCAATCCGGCTGTCCTTGGCGGCGGCCATCACATTGGCCAAACCGCCCCAGCTATAGCCCATCACGGCGATGCGATCCGTGTCGGCCTGCGGCAGGCCATGGGCGTAGCCAATGAGGAACTGAATGTCGCCGAGCTGCGTTTCGGCGCCTTCGAGGTCGTCCTTCATGCCCTCCGGGGATTGGCCGATGCTGGGGCTGGCAACCACGACATAACCGTGGCTGGCGAGGAACTCACAGAGGTCGGCGTTCTCGAATGCGGGCGCCCGATAGCTCGGCGCGTAGATGATCACGGGAAACCTGCCGGGGCTTGCGGTGGCGTCGCGACGCGCGCTCATCGGCGCGGCAAGTTCGGCCTTGGCTCGATCTGGCGAGAGAGCACCGGTCCAGGTCGTCACGTAGCGGGCCTCGAGCCGCTGGCGCTCGCTCGGCGTGGCGGGGAATCTGTCGGACGTTCCGCCAAGTTCCAGATACCCGCCGACGTTCATCTCGTGCCCGCTGTCCTTCTCCGCCGGATACCACACCAAGGTCTGGACCGGTCGCGCCCGCTCTCCGGTAGTGGTCTGGCCGTTATAGGGATCGGTTGCACCAAGATAGCCGCGGGAATAGTCGTATTGCTCAATGACGCGGAGACCCACCGGGTGCGGCCCGGCCGGGTTGGTGCGAGTGAAGTGCGACTCACCAGATGCAACGACCGGCGCGATCAACAGCGCAATGGCCAAGGCGAGCCTTTGCATGGACATTCCTCCTGTGAGCATCCTGGGCTGACGACGGTTTTCAGAGCGCGATATTTCGCCGGCACGACACGCCTCGGAGATGTGGCGGTCGAGGCGAGAGGCGCAGCGCATGGGAGCAGCCCAGGAGCCGCCGATACATGGCGCAAGACGCACGACTCGAATTATATTATTGCGCCAGACGCATGTCTGCCCGGGTCACCGCCATTCGCGCGGCGTCGGCTGACGGTTTCCCCAGCAGGGCCCTTCGACTTGCCATTCCGCATGACTTTCACGCGAACGGCACAGTAGCGGCGGACCGGGCGGAATCATGGAGCGCCGGGGCGTCAGCCCCGGCGGGCCTCACTTCACCCTGACGTCCGCCCGCTTCTCCCAGTCCTGCAGGAAGATCTGCTCGAAGTACCGCGCGATGCCGGCGTGGCGGATGATCACGCCTGCGTCCCGGTTGCGCAGCGTGCCGTCCCCGGACCAGTTCTGGCTGCTCACCAACACCGTCCCCGAGTCCACGACGATGCCCTTGTTGTGGACACGGTCCTGGATGCGGAGCACGCCCGACAGCCCCGCCTTGTGCAGCAGCTCGATGTACTGCGGCGTGTTCTCGTACTGCGACAGGATGAGCCGCACGTCCACGCGGCGCCGCACGGCGTCGGCGAACGCGTCCACGAGCCGCATGAAGTTGCGGTCGCCCGGCTCGTCGCTGGGATGGATGTACTGCGTCTGCATGTAGAGGCGGCGGCGCGCCGAGGTGATGAGCGCGAGGACGTGGTCCACGTACATCGACGTCAGGCGCCCCTTGTCGGGCGTCAGCAGCGGCTGGATGGTCAGCCGCGCGTTCGTGAACACCTGCGGCTTGCCGAGCGTGAACGGCACGCGCGGGGTGGATGAGGCCGCGCGCGGCTGCGCTTTCTGTTCCCGCTGGTGTGCGGCCGTGGCGGTCTTGATGGCGGCGTGCAGCGCGCGGCTGCCCGTCGTCTGCTCCCCTCCGGCCACCGTGAAATCGTGCTCGATGTACGCCTCGTACAGCCGCGCGAGGCCTTCGTGCATCACGACCAGGTGCCAGTCGCGATCCGCCGTGTCGTACGCGCCGCGGCTGGCCTGCTTCGCGGCGAAGTTCGGCTGGTTGCTCACGTTCCAGTTGCCGCTGGAGAGCCAGAAGGCCGATCCGTCCCGCACGGCCACCTTGATGTGGTACGCGCTGGGGAAGATCCACTTCGCCACCTCGGGATCCGTCCGCGTCAGCGCCCAGTCGATCTTCGCCCTGTCATCGGCTCGCCTGAGCGCCGCCACCGTCTGCTCGTCGGACTGGTTGGCCGTGGGGTTCGGCGCCGGATGGTCCAGCACCATGCAGAAGGCCTTGTCGTTCTTCTCGAGCACGGTGCGCAGCGTCGCGAGGATGTCGCCCGACGTGAAGTCGTAGAGCCCCACCGTCAGCCGCGATCGGACGCCCTTCAGGAAGTCGGCCAGCACCGTGAAGCCGGCGTCCGGGCTGGCGCAGGCCAGGACCGTCATCGTCCCCGTGACCGGTTTCAGCGCGACGGCAGCGGGCGTGTAGGGCATCTCCGGCTTCTTCAGGTCGGTCCGGGCGGCCGGGTGAACCGGTTTCGGCAGGCTCGCGAGCCGCTTGCCATCCGAGACTCGCCGCTCGAGGGGCCACGCCGGTTCGCGCAGCTCCGGCCGACCGTACCTGGCCACCATCGCGTGGTGCCGTGGGTTGCGGGCGCGGAGACGCTGGAGGGGGGTGGACTGGCGCACGTCCACGGGAACGCCCTCGAGCTCCGTCGGCAGCTGTGCCGCGGAGGGCACGCGGGCGCGCTTGCGGCTCACCGTGACCACGATGGCTGGCCGGCCGGTGACCCGGCCGCCGGTGATCTCGTAGCCCGGGCGGACCGTAAGCACGCCCGGCTTGCGGAGTGCGCCGAGATGCCTCCGGATGACGCGGTCGATCGCGCCCTCGTCCAGCGTGCCCGCCGCCTTCGGCGCATGCACCCGGGCTCCCCCTCGCCCACCAACCTTCGAACCCGCACGCGAACGTCCTGCCATCACTAGCCTCCCGGTGAGCCTGCGAAGCCTGCGTATTGTGCGCGTGATGAGCCGCGCGCGCAAACCGCGCGCTCGTGCTACCATCGCGCGCCCGTTGTTCGTGCTGCCGAAACAGGAGCCCCCCACATGCCCTCGAAGCCCCAGCAGACGACGCCCCTCGGCAACTTCAATTACGGATCGCTGCAGTCCCTGATGGTCTTCTTCAGCGTGCCGGCCAGTGCCGTCCGCCCGTTGCTGGCCGGTACGGGCCTCGAGCCGGGGATCTTCGATGGCAAGGCGCTGGCGAACCTGAACTTCGAGCGGTACGCCGGCTTCGGCAGCAACTACTCCTCCTTCGTGGACGAGGTGGAGTTCAACGTCGTCGTGTACCCGCGGTTCCGCGCCGGGACCGAGCCGGCGCTCACCGTGGCGCAGTACATGACCGGCGACGACCAGTCGAAGACCTACGGCAACTACCGGATCAACGTGCCCTGCGACAGCCCCACGGCCGTGCAGGCCGGCAGTGCGAAGTACGGCGAGGTGAAGTTCGTCGCTTCGTTCAACTTTGCCGTGCCGGACGTCAACGACCCCACCGTGCAGACCTGGTGGATTCGTTGCTACGCGACGCCAAAGGCGCCAAAGCTGCAGCTGCCCTACATCTTCGACCTGAAGGTGAACACGAACATGGCGGGCATGCCGGCGCCCGGCATTGCCGCCTTCTCCCCCGTTCCGGCCTACGCGAACCTGAAGGTCAAGGGGAAGAAGCACATGGTGACGTCCGCCCGCGTGATCTTCGGCGTCTTCCGGAGCTGGTTCGACACGTCGGGCAAGACGCCCATCACGCCGCTGCCCGCCGGCGCCGTCCAGCTCACGGTCGGCGACGCGAGGCACGTGATGCAGCGCCAGATGGCGGCGGTCTTCAAGGGCAATCCGCCTGCCGTGGGCGTGCTCCTCTACGAATCGCAGCCTGCCGCTGCGTCCGGTCACACGCTGCTGAACAACCCGATTCGCTAGCCGCCCGTGGCCGCGGGCAGAGGGAAAGGCGGGACCATGAGCGCAAGGCGCAAGGCCTTCCTGGCATTCTCGGCGGAGCTCACGGGGTACGGCGAGGCGGACCTCGAAGGGACGGGCCTGGTGGACGCCTACCAGGCGCTCGTCGAGCAGCAGGCCGGGCCGGCCGTCACCGCGCAACTCTACGCCACGCTCCGTCGCGTGCTGCGCCATCGCCCCGGCCCCGCACGGGACGAAGCGATGCGGCTCGACATCCTCGCGTCGCCGATCCTCTGGCCGCTGTCGTCGGCGCTCATCGTCCTCTGGTACCAGGGCTCGTGGACGAGCCCATCGACGCAGTGGTACGCGCTCTCGGCCACGGCGGTGCCGAAGGGCGTCACGCCTGGCGCCACGTTCGTGCCGTCGGCGGACGCCTACACCCAGCAGCTGTCGTATCGCGGGGCGGGCGCGCATCCCCCGGGCGCCAACCCCACGGGGTATGCCAGCTGGTCCATCCCGCCCGTGTTCGGAGATCGGCAGCCTGGCGCGGAGGAGGCCTCGTGAGCGCGCACTACGATGCGGTCATCGTCGGCGGCGGCGTCGTGGGGGCACTGGTCGCGCGTATCCTCTCCGAGGCCGGCCACCGCGTGCTCATCCTCGAAGCCGGCATCGAAGGCGCGATGAACCCGGCCACGTATCGCCGCTACCTCGAGACGCTGTACACCGAGGGCGGCGTGCGCGGCATGCCCAACGGGCCGTACCCGTGGAACGAGGCCGCGCCCTCGCCGGGCATCCCTGGTGGAAAGCCCTACTACGAGTACAACCCCAAGACGCCGCAGTTCATGAGCGACTACCTCCGCATGCTCGGCGGAACCACGCTGCACTGGCAGGGCACGTCGCTGCGCATGGTGCCCAATGACTTCCGGATGCAGTCGGTCTACGGCCAGGCGCTGGACTGGCCCATCACCTACGACGACCTCGAGCCGGCGTATCGGCGCGCGGAGCTCGAGCTGGGCGTCTCGGCCGACGTCGAGGACCAGCGCATCTTCGGCGTCTGGTTCCCGGACGGCTACGTGTACCCGATGCACCGGATGCCGCCCAGCTGCGTGGACCAGTTCTTCGACGCGGCCCTCACGGGCCGGTCGGTGACCCTGGCCGGGCGCAAGTATCCCCTGCGCGTCATCAGCATCCCGGTGGCCCGCAACTCAACGCCCAATCCGGCCTACGCGTTCGGCCGCGGCTACGAGCCCATGCCCGCCGTCTCGAACCGCGACGAGGGTCAGCGCTGCCAGGGGAATTCCGTCTGTATGCCGCTCTGTCCCGTGCAGGCGAAGTACAGCGCGCTCAAGACGCTGGCCGCGATGGCACGCTCGCGCCACGTGGAGATTCGTACGCAGTCGGTGGCGTCGCGCCTGATCGTGGATCCTGAAACGCGGCGTATCACCGGCGTGGAATACAAGCGCTACGAGACGCCCGGCTCGCCCGCGCACACCATCGAACGCGTCAGCGGCACGGTCGTCGTGCTCGCGGCCAACGCCATCGAGAACGCGACGCTGCTGCTGGCGTCTGGCGCGGCCACCAGCAGCGACCAGGTGGGCCGCAACCTCATGGACCACCCGTATCTCTACGTGTGGGGCTACTCGCCGAGGCCGGTCTGGCCGTTCCGCGGGCCGGACACGACCAGCGGCGTGGAGTCGCTGCGCGACGGCGCCTTCCGCGCCCGGCACGCCTCCTTCCGCGCGAGCCTCTCGAACTGGGGCTGGAGCGGCGCGCCCGGCTCGCAGATTGCCGCGCTGCTTGCGCAACAGGTCTACGGGAAGGCACTCCGCGCGACGCTCGCGGACCAGCTGTCACGGATGGTGAAGATCGGGTTCATGTTCGAGCAGCTGCCCTCGCCGGACAACCGCGTGACCATCGACCCGAAGGCCCGGGACGCCATGGGCAATTACCGGCCGGTGCTGTCGTACGGCTACGCCGACTACTCGCTGGCCGGCGCCGAGGCGGCGGTCACGAAGGTCTGGAAGACGATCACGGGCTTCGCCGGGATCGAGGACCACACGTTCTACCCGGATCCGGCGCCGCCCGGCTACCAGCGCATCACCTACAACGGCTTCGGCTACAACCTCATGGGCTCCGGGCACATCGTCGGCACCCACCGCATGGGCCGCAGCCCGCGCGATTCGGTGACGGACCGCAACATGAAGGCCTGGGATCACCCGAACCTCTACGTCGTCGGCGCGGGCAACCAGGTGACGATTGGGACGGCCAACCCCACGCTCACCACGGCAGCCCTCGCCGTCCGAGCGGCCGAGGCCATGCGGAGGGACCTGCGGTGATTCGCACGCTGCCGGCCCTTCGATCCCACCTCCAGGCCGCGATGGAAGTGGAGCACGCGACCATCCCGCCGTACTTCACCGCCTGGCTCTCCATCAGGGACGGCCACAACTACGAGGCCGCGGAGATCGTCCGCAGCGTCATGCTCGAGGAGATGCTGCACCTGACGCTGGCGGCGAACCTGCTCAACGCGGTGGGTGGCCGGCCGCGTCTGACCTACGCAGGATTCGTCAAGCGCTACCCCTGTCACCTGCCGCACAGCGGCGATCGATTCACGGTGAGCATCGAGGCCTTCTCGAAGAGCGCGCTCGCCACCTTCATGAAGATCGAGCGGCCCGAGGCCCGCAATGCGCGCCCCGAGCCCGGGCGCTTCCACACCATCGGGCAGTTCTACGCCGCGGTGCGCGACGCCATCGATCACCTGTGCGATCGTCTCGGCGAGAGCAAGGTCTTCACCGGCGATCTCACCCGGCAGGTCCGGCCCGAGGACTACTACGGCAGCGGGTCGATCGTCGTGGTGACCGGCCGCGACTCGGCGCATCGCGCCATCGACGAGATCGTGGAACAGGGCGAGGGCGCGCATCACGGCCTGTTCGACAAGGACCGCCAGATCCTCGGCCAGGGTCGCGGCGAGGAGCTCGCGCACTACTTCCGGTTCATGGAGGTCCGCGAAGGCCGTCATTTCACCGCGCACGACACGCCGGCAAGCGGACCGACGGGTCGGCCCCTGGCGGTGGACTACGCGGCGGTGTACCCGATCCGGCCGAACGCGCGCGCGGCGATGTACCCGCGGGGATCGGAAATTCGCGCGGCGCTGGAAGCCTTCGGGCAGGGCTACGGCGAGCTGCTCGCTTCCCTCGAAGCCGCGTTCAACGGGCAGCGCGATCGCCTGACCGAGGCCATGGCCCGGATGTTCGCGCTCCGCGATCAGGCGCGAGCGCTGATGCGCATGCCGTCCGGGCGGGGCCGGACCACCGTGGGTTTGGACTTCTCACCGCCACGGCTGTCGAAACGCCGCTGATCGGCACGCGGCGCACCGCGCGTGCACACCGGGGAGTGGCCGGGAGGGGAGACTATAATTCTCCCTGTTCATGTCGATGATTCCCGGCACACGGCTCGGGCCGTACGAGGTCGTATCGGCCCTCGGGGCCGGAGGCATGGGCGAGGTCTACCAGGCATTCGACGCGCGCCTCAACCGGCGCGTGGCCCTCAAGGTCCTCCCGCGCGCGCTGGCCGCCGATCCGGATCGCCTGCTCCGCTTCGAGCAGGAGGCCAGATCGGCATCGGCCCTCAACCACCCGAACATCGTCACCGTCTACGACGTCGGCCGCGACGGCGACATCAGCTACATCGCGATGGAGTTCGTCGAGGGACGCACGCTGCGGGCGATGCTCACCGACGGGCCGCTCCCGCTGACCATCGTGCTGCAGATATCGTCGCAGGTGGCCAAGGCGCTGGCCAAGGCCCACGACGCGGGCATCGTGCACCGCGACCTGAAGCCCGACAACGTGATGGTGACCGAGGACGGCTACGCCAAGCTCCTCGACTTCGGGCTCGCCAAGCTCGCGCCTTCGACGAAGGCCCCGATTGCCGCGCTCGAGGACGTCACGGCGCCGCCCGCGCCCCTCACCAGCCCGGGCGTCGTCTTCGGCACCGTCGCGTACATGTCCCCGGAGCAGGCCCGTGGCCAGCCCGTCGACGTGCGCACCGATCAGTTCGCCTTCGGCTCCATCCTCTACGAGATGGCGACGGGCGAGCGCGCGTTTCCCGGCCGGACGTCGGCCGACGTGCTGGCGGCCATCATTCGCGACTCCCCGCGGCCAATGTCCTCGTTCCGCCCGGTGCCCCCCGCTTTCGAGGCCGTCGTGGCGCGCTGCCTCGCGAAGGACCCGTCGGGACGATATGAGTCCACGCGCCAACTGGCGACCGACATCGATGACATCATTCGAGGGTCCGCCATCTCGGCCCCGGTGGGCCTGGCGAGCGCATCGAATCGCCTCGCCACGCAAACCGACAGGGTGGGCACGAGCTTCCCCTCCATCGCGGTGCTGTCGTTCTCGGACCTGAGCCCCGGCCGCGACCAGGAGTACTTCTGCGACGGGCTCGCCGACGAGCTCATCTCCGACCTCGGCTCCCTGCCAGGCGTGCGCGTCGCGTCGCGCACGGCCGCGTTCCAGTTCAAGAACCAGGCACACGACGTGAGCGAGATCGGCCGGCGCCTGAACGTCGGGACCATCCTCGAGGGCGCGGTCCGCAAGGCGGGCAACCGGGTGCGCGTCACCGTCCAGCTGATCAACGTCGCGGACGGCTACCAGCTGTGGTCCGAGCGCTACGACCGCGACATGGACGACATCTTCGAGATCCAGGCCGACATCGCACGCGCCATCGTCGCGAAGCTCCGCGTGCGCCTGGGCTCCGGCGAGGTCAGCGGCGTACTGGACCAGCGGGCGCGGCGGCGGACCGAGAATCCCGAGGCGTACCAGGAGTACCTCCGCGGCCGGTTCCACTGGAACAAGCGCACCCCGGCGGCGTTCCAGCAGGCGCACGGCCACTTCCAGCGTGCCGTCGAGATCGATCCCACCTACGCCCTCGCGCACGTGGGGCTGGCCGACACGTTCAACGTCCTGGGCTACTACAACGTGCTGCGGCCGTCGGAGGCATATCCCGCCGCGAAGAGCGCCTCGGGCCGCGCCATCGAGATGGACGATCGGCTGGCCGAGGCCCATGCCTCGGCGGGCTTCTCGCTGCTCTTCTACGACCGCGACTACGCCGCCGCCGAACGGGCCCTCCGCCGCGCCATCGAGCTCGACGCGTCCTACGCGAGCGGCCACCAGTGGCTGGGATGGGTCCTGTTCGTCCGCGATCGGTTCCAGGAAGCCTGCACGTCCATGCGGCGCGCCTACGGTCTGGATCCCCTCTCACCGGTCATCGGCGCCCACCTGGCGTACAGCCTCGAGCTGGTCGGCCGGCGCGAGGAAGCCATCGAGCGGCTCAAGTCGGTGCTGCTCCTCGATTCGTCCTTCCCCATCGCTCACTGGTATCTCGGGACCATCAGGCTTGCCGAGAACCGCTTCGATGATGCGATTCAGTCCTTCCGCACGGCGGTGGACCTGTCGAGCGGCCGCGTCGGGCTCGGCTACCTCGGCCAGGCCTTCGGCGTGGCCGGGCGGCACGAGGAGGCGCGCGAGGTGCTCGCGCAGCTGGAGGCGCACGCGCGCGACCGGTACACGTCGCCGCTCGACTTCGCGCTGGTGCACGCGGGGCTGGGCGAGCACGCGCAGGTCTTCGCGGCGCTCAACCGCGCCCTCGACGAGCGCGTCAGCGACCTGTCGCGCCTGAAGCTGCTGCCGTGGCCGGACGCCATCCGCCACGACCCGCGGTTTGCCGACCTGCTGCGGCGGCTGAACCTGGACGCCACCCCACCCGAATGATCCGGCACCGCGGCTGTCCCATCCACTACACCGTGCGGGGGCAGGGCCCTGCCGTGCTGTTCATCCAGGGCGTCGGCGTCCACGGTGAAGGCTGGCGGCCCCAGGTGGACGAGCTGGCGCCGGACTTCGCCTGCATCACGTTCGACAATCGCGGGGTCGGCCGCAGCGCGCCGGCGGGGGCGTCCGTCACGGTGGAGCAGATGGCCGACGATGCACGCGCGGTGCTCGAGGCGGCGGGATTCGAGTCGGCCCACGTGGTGGGCCACTCGCTGGGCGGGCTGGTCGCGCTGCAGCTCGCGCTCGACACGCGGGCGCGCGTGCAGAGCCTCACGCTGATGTGCACCTTCGCGAGCGGCCGCGCGGCGGCGCCGCTCACGCCACGCATGGTGTGGGCCGGGGTGCGCTCGCGCGTCGGCACGCGCGCGATGCGCCGGCGCGGGTTCCTGTCCATCATCCTGCCGCCTGGCCACGTCCCGGATCCCGACGCGCTCGCGGCCAACCTGGCCCCGCTCTTCGGACACGACCTCGCGGACCAGGAGCCCATCACCGGCCTGCAGCTGAAGGCGATGCGTCGTTCCGACGTATCGGCGCGCCTGCCCGAGCTGGCCGGGCTCCCCACGCTGGTGATGAGCGCCGTGCACGATCCCATCGCGCCGCCGCGGATCACGCGCGCGCTGGCGGACGGCATCCCCGGCGCGCGGTACCTGGAGGCCGACGATGCCTCGCACGGCCTGCCGATCACGCACGCCGCGTGGGTGAATGCGCGGGTGCGGGAGCACCTGGGGGTCGTGAGGTCTTGAGGTCTTGGGGTCTTGAGGCCTAGCGTGGCGCGAGGTGACGCGCGAAGTAGTCCACGAGTTTCCGGTAGAAGTAGACGGCGTAGTGCTCCCGCGCGGACCACGCGTGCGTCGCCGCGGGCGCGGTGGCCAGGTCGAAGTCCTTGCCGAGCAGCATCAGGCGCTCGGCCAGCGCCATCGTGGTCCTGAAGGGCACGACATCGTCCATGAGCCCGTGAATGATGAGCAGGTGATCCTGCAGGTCCTGGCCCAGGCTCAGGGCCGACCCGCGCACGAAGGCGTCGGGGTGCGTCCGGGGCGAACGCGTGATGGCGACGTCGTCGGGACCGAAGGCATGCGGATCCACGGCCGGCGCCCCGGCCACGCCGGCCGCGAACATCCCGGGCCGCTTCAGCAGCGCGAACACCGTCAGCAGGCCCCCATAGCTGCTGCCCCAGATGCCCATCCGCCCGCCGTCCACGTACGGCAGGGCGCGCAGGCCGTCGGTCACGGCCTGGAGATCGTCGAGGTCCTTCCCGCCGTAGTCCATCAGGAACGCTTCGCGGAACCGCCGTCCGTATCCGACGCTGCCGCGCACGTCCACCTGGACGACGATGTAGCCGCGCTGCACGAGGAGTTGTTGGACCGTGCCGGTGAGACCGGCCCAGCGGTTGCGGACCGTGTTCGAGTAGACGGGGCCGAAGACGACGGGGTGGCGGCGGGTCTTGTCGAGGCCCGCCGGCTCCAGGATGCGGGCGTGCACGGGGAAGCCGTCCACCTTGTTGGTGAAGACCTCGTAACGCGGGCGCACCCACGCGTGCTGCGAGAACTCCGGCACCGGTGAAGACGTCACTCGCCGCTCCGGCCCGCCCGCGACCAGGTCGCGCACCAGCAGGTCCGTCGGCGTCACATCGTCGGACCAGAGGGAGGCCAGGCGCCGACCGTCGGGCGAGATCGACGGCAGGTGGACGCCGGCCAGCGTTGTCAGCGCGTCGGGAACTGCCGCGCCGGGCGCGAGGCGATACACCTGGCGCTCGTACGGGTTCTTCATCGTGCCCGTGAACACCATGCTCCCGTCGCCCAGCACCTGCAGGCTCGCCGCGCCTCGCTCGCCTGCCACGTCCCAGTCGCCGGACGTGATGGCGAGCGGCGCGACCCCGGGGCGATCGGCATCGATCGCGTAGAGATGATCCCGCTCGGTGATATCGGCGACCACGATGATGCGCCGGCCGTCCGGGTGCCAGCGAGCGACGTAAGCCGGATAGATGCGGCTGTCGCGCTGGTCGTGCCAGACGAGGCGGGGCGCCGCCGAACCGGGTTCCACCACCCACACCCAGCGATCCGTGCCGGTGTCCGACACCTGGTCCACCATCAGCCGGCCGGTGCGCGACCACCCGTAGTCGCTGATTGCGCGGAAGCCCGGCGCCTCCAGCGGAATGGGCCGCACCGACCGCGTGGCCACATCGAGCAGGCTGAGCGACCGGCGCTCGTTCTCGTCACCCGGGTAACCTCGCCTGAGCTCGCTGACGATGGTTTCGCTCCCCAGGTAGGAGGGGAACGGCACGCGCCGGATGTGGCGGCGATCGACGTGATGGAATGCGATGGTGCGGCCGTCCGGCGCCCACGCGTATGGTCGCCAGTCGGCGCCCCACACGCCGGTTCCCACCTCGACCTCCGCGCGGTTGTAGGTTCCCAGGGGAACGCGGCCGATACCCGCGACGCCGATGGAGGTGAGGCGAAGGGGCTCGGCCCCGCCGTCGAGTGGCCAGAGCCAGAGATCCCCGTCGCGAAGAAACGCGAGGCGCGTGCCGTCGGGTGACAGCGCCAGGTCCGAGACGCCATCGCCCGGCGGCAGCGCCACCGGAGGCCCCCCGTCGAGGGCCACGCGGTAGAGGTGCCCGCGAGCGGTGAACAGCAGGCCACCCCCGTCGGGCAGCCACGCCATCTCGCTGACGCCTCCAGCCGCGCGCGCGGCGGCCTGCGCGGCGAGTGCGTCGGTCGAGGTCCCGGCTGGCGGCTCGGGCGCCGGGTGCGTGCGCCGCAGGTCGGTCAGGCGGCGGAGGCCGCTGCCATCGGCCTCGACGATCCAGATGTCGCGAAACGGCCAGCCCGCATCGTTCCAGCGGAACGCGAGGCGCCGGCTGTCCGGCGACCAGGCGGGAGAAGCGGGCGCGGTGCCAATGAGGCTGGGCAGCGCGGCGACGCGTTCGACCGTGAGCGTCGGTGCCGACTGCGCGGTGGCGAGCGAGGGAGCGGCGAGGACGAAGGCCAGGGCGGCCATCAGCGCGGCGATCGGCATCACGGCGATCACTATAGACTGGCTGCGCATGACACGCTTTTGCGCCGCGCACCCCACCGGGCGTCATGGCTGACGGCGTCGCCTCGAGCGCAGCGCGCCCGCGCCTGGCCCGCGAGATGGGCCTGCTCGGGCTCACCGCCACGGGCGTCTGCTCGATGGTGGGCGCCGGCATCAACGTGATCCCCTTCATGATCCAGCGGCACGTGCCGGGCATCGGGGGCGACGTGCTGGCGGCGTTCGCCTTCGCGGCCCTTCCGGCCATGCTGGCCGGGCTGGCCTACGCCATCCTGGCCTCCGCGATGCCGCGGGCCGGTGGCAGCTACGTGTATGCGAGCCGCGCGCTGGATCCGTACCTCGGGTTCGTCGCGTCGTTCTCGCAGTGGTTCTCGCTGTGCGTGGCCATCGGCGTGGTCTCGTACGTGCTCGTGCCGTTCCTGCGCGACATCGCGATCGCCGTCGAGTGGAACGACCTCGCGGCGGCGCTCGAGGGCGGGCCGCTGCGCGTGGCGATCTCGCTCGGTGTGCTCTGGGCGGCCGTCGGGCTCAACCTGCTGGGTGTCACGGCCTACGAGCGACTGATCGTGCCGCTCATGTTCCTCACGTTCGTCCTGGGCGGCGTGGTCATCGTGGCCGGGTTTGCCTTCGACCAGGCCGACTTCGCTGCGGCCTTGCGGGCGCGGGACGGACAGGCGGTGCCCGCCACGCCCGTCGGGCGCGCGGGCGTGGGCACGTTGCTGTCGGCTTCGGCACTGCTCTTCGCGTCGTTCATCGGCTTCGACTCCATCGCGCAGGCGGGCGGCGAGGCGAAGAACCCCGGGCGCAACCTGCCGCTGGCCATCGGCATCGCCGTGGTGTCGGTGGGCCTCTTCTACATGCTCTTCACCGCAGCCGTGTACCACGCGGTGCCATGGGCCTACATCGCGGAGCAGGCCGAGCACCGGGACCTGACGGCGCCGGGACTGCTCGGCTACGTCCTGTCGCCCTTCTGGACCGTCGTCATCGTCTCGGCGGCGGCCGTCGCCCTCGTCAAGGACCTGCCGGCGATGCTCCTCGCCGTCTCGCGCCTGATGTTCGCCTGGGCCGAGGACGGCATCTTCCCGGCGGCCGTGGCCGCGGTGCACCCGGTGTCCCGCACCCCGTACGTCGCGATTCTCGCCAGCGGCGGGATGGCCACGCTCGGCATCCTGGGCAGCCACTTCGCCGGCGACTTCTTCCTGGGCGTGGACATCCTGGTGACGTCCATGCTGGTGAACTTCATCCTGATGGCGGTGTCGGTGTTGACGCTGCCGGGAAGGAATCCCGGGCTCGCGGCCGCCGTCACCGTCCTGCCGTCGAGGCCCGCACAAGTGCTGCTCGCCAGCCTCGGCGTCGCGCTGCTGGCGCTCTTCCTGGTGATTCACACGGTGAGGGACCTCACCGCTCCCGTCGCGGCGTGGTACTTCCGCTCGACACCGGTGTGGGCGCTGGTGATGGGCCTGGGTTCCCTGATCTACCGGCGCGAGGTGCGCGCCCTGCGCCGCGGCGGCGTGGACCTCGACGCACGCTTCGGCGCGCTTCCTCCGGAATAGGTGGCGATGACGGCAACCGTTGAACGGCGCGAGATCGCGCCCGGGCTTTCCATCTCCCGCGTCCTGACCGGCCTGTGGCAGATGGCCGACCAGGAACGCGACGGCCGCACCCTGGATCTGTCGCGCGCGGCCGCGGCCATGCAGCCCTACGTGGAGGCGGGCCTCACGACCTTCGACATGGCCGACCACTACGGCTCGTCCGAGCTGGTGGCGGGCCGCTATCGCGCGCAGGCGCCGCCAGGTACCGTGCAGTGCTTCACGAAGTGGGTGCCGAAGCCCGGCGCGGTGACACGCGCCGAGGTGCGCGAGGCCGTCGAGCGAGCGCTCACGCGCCTGCGCGCGGATCGCCTGGACCTGCTGCAATACCACGCGTGGAATTACGCGGACCCGTCCTGGCTCGAGACGCTGTTCATGCTGCAGGAGCTGAAGGCCGAGGGCCTGATCGCCGCGCTGGGCCTCACCAACGTGGACACGGCGCACCTCGCCATGGTGATCGCCAGCGGCGTCGAGGTCATCACGAACCAGGTGTCGTTCTCGCTGCTGGATCAGCGTGCCGCGCGGGAGCTGGCGCCCTGGTGTGCGGCTCACGGCGTGCATGTGCTGGCCTACGGCACGGTCGCGGGCGGCTGGCTCACGGAGCGGTGGCTGGGCGAGCCCGAGCCGGACTGGGAGCGCACGGGCACCTGGTCGCAGATGAAGTACGGGCGCTTCATGCGTGTGGCCGGCGGCTGGGACGCGCTGCAGCGCGTGCTCGGCGCGGCCGCCGAGGTGGCCGCGCGGCACGGCGTGTCCATGGCCAACGTGGCCAGCCGCTACATCCTCGAGCAGCCGGGCGTGGCCGGGGTGATCATCGGCGCACGCCTCGGCGAGCGCGAGCACATCGCCGACACGCTCAAGCTCTTCTCGTTCGCGCTGACGGACGAGGACCGCGCGACGCTGGGGGGCGCGCTGGCCACGCTGGCGCCCATCCCGGGCGATTGCGGCAACGAGTACCGTCGCCCGCCCTTTCTCACGGCGTCAGGCGACCTCAGCCATCACCTGGAATCGATGCCCGCGCCGTACCGCACCGTGCCGGGCCCGGGCGGCCGGACGCTCTGCCTCAGCGGCACGGTCTGGGAGCCGCTGGCGGGGTTTGCGCGCGCGGTCCGGCTCGGCAGCCGCATCCATGTCTCCGGCACCACGGCCACCCTCGGCGATCGCGTCATCGGCGGCCGCGACGCCGCGGCGCAGGCGCACTTCGTCATCGACAAGATCGAAGGCGCCCTGCAGTCCCTCGGCGCGTCGCTCGCCGACGTGGTCCGCACGCGTGTGTACGTGCGCAACCTGGACGATTGGGAGGCCGTGGCCCGCGCGCACGGCGCCCGCTTCGGCGGTGTCATGCCGGCCAACACGCTGGTGGGCGCGCCGCTGGTCGGACACGAGTACCTGGTGGAGATGGAGGCGGAGGCAGAGGTCGAGGCGATCTAGGGGCTTGGGGCTTGGGGCTTGGGGCTTGGGTGCCAACGTTGAACCCCGATGCCCCGTCCAACGTATCGGTAAACGTCGGCGCAAGCCACCTTCGACCCGGGGGCACCATGACTTTTCTGAAACGACTGTTCGGCAAGGCGGAGGAACCGAAGGCCCGTGTGCGGGTGTGCGTGGAATGCGGCATGCCCGTCGCCGAGCACAAGTCGTGGTGCTCCATTCTGCGCGGCGAGCTCGAGATGAAGGGCCGCGTGGAAGCCCAGGGCCGGGCGGACTGACCGGGCGCGGCCGTGCGCATCGGGCACAGCGATTTCGATTCCGCGACCGGCGAGGTCCGCAGGGACGGAAGAACCGTTCGGATCGAACCGCAACCCGCGGCCGTCCTCACCCTGCTGGCGGCGCGGCCGGGCGAGCTCGTGAGCCACGACGAGTTGCGGCGCGCCGTCTGGGGCGACGCCACCCACGTCAATTTCCAGCAGAGCCTCCACTACTGCGTCCGCCAGCTGCGGCGGGCGCTGGGCGACACGGACCGCTCCACGCCCATCATCGAGAGCATCCCGCGGCGCGGATATCGGCTGCTGGCGGCCGTCGAGCCGCCGGCACGCGAGGCCGATCGAGCACAAGCCGCAACTCACGGATCGTCGGCCATCAGGTCCGGGGGCGTAGGGCCCTTGGTCCTCCCAGGCCGGCCCCGACGGTGGGCTGCCTGGGTGGCCGTGGCTGCCGCCACGGTCGTGGTCGTCTCTTACGTCGAACGGCGGCCGAACGACCACCACCGGGTGGCCGTCGCCGTGCTGCAGGCCGTCCACGACCTCGTGTACTGAATCCTCAGCCCTTCCTCAGGCCTTCCTCGGCCTCGAGAAGGAACGTCGGCACCGGGGCACGTCGTCTCCGCCAGCGAGGTGTCGAACATGCTGAGCAAACTCGTGGCCCTCTTCGCAGTCGTTGCTGTCTCCGTCGCGCTCGTTTTCGTATGGCGTTTCGCCATCTTCATCCTGCCCTTCAACTGGACCGGCGAGGCGGATCGCCTCGCATCCCTGCTGCGGATCGGCCCGGGAACCACCGTGGCGGACGTGGGCGCCGGCAACGGCGCTCTGGCGGTGGAGATGGCGAGGCGTGTTGGCGAACACGGCCTCGTGTACGCGACGGAGCTTTCGGCCGATCGCCGCGAGGCGATCGCCGAGCGCGTGTCGAGGGCGCGGCTCGCCAACGTGCGAATCGTCGAGGCGAGAGACCAGGCAACCGGGCTGCCGGATGCCTGCTGCGACGGGCTGTACCTCCGCACGGTCCTGCATCACGTCGCCGATCGGCCGGCCTTCGCGCGGGCGCTGCTGAGAGCCGTGAAGCCCGGTGGGCGCGTGGCGATCATCGACTTCGCTCCAGGCACGTTGTGGTTCCACGGAAGCGATCATGGCGTGAGGACCGAAGACGCCGTCCGCGCGCACGCGGAGGCCGGTTTCACGCTGGTGCAACAGGTCGAGAACTGGGGAGGCGGCACCTACGCGCTCGTCTTCGAGCGGAAGGATGCGCGATGAGGGAGGTGGTCCCTCCATCCGTCCCTACGAGTGAAGCTGGCACGGCACGATTTTAACTACACAGCAGTTATAATCCGCGCATGCGCGACGCCCTCGGCGAGTTCGAGCACCTGTTGCTCCTGGCACTGCTTCACCTCGGATCGGACGCGTACGGCACGACCATCCGCGACCACATCGAGGAGCGGACCGGCCGCGCCCCGTCCCCCGGCGCCGTCTACACGGCCCTCTCCCGCCTCGAACGGCGCGGCCTGATCGCCTCGCGGCTCGGCGACCCCACCCCCGAACGCGGCGGCAAGCGCAAGCGCCTCTACACCCTGCGCCCGCAGGGCGAGCAGGCGATCCGCGAAGCACAGGCCGTGCTCCGCCGGATGGCGCGCGGGCTGGCGCGGGGGCTCGACCTGCCATGACCAGGCCACCGCGGCTGGCGACGGCGCTCCTCGCACGACTCCTGCCCGAAGAGGCGCGCGAGACCCTGATCGGCGACCTCGACGAGATCTTCTCGCGCCGCCTCTCCGACGGCGTCCCGCCGGGACGGGCCCGGCGCGAGTACTGGAAGCTGACCGTGCGGACGCTGGCCGATGCCGCCGGCCGCGACACGGGCGCGGGGGCCGCGCCTCCGGGAGACCCTGCCATGATGTCCGTTGCCGACGACGTCCGCTACGCGCTCCGCCTGCTGGGCCGCAGTCCCGCCTTTGCTCTCTCGGCCCTGGTCACCATCGCACTCGGCATCGGCGTCACCACCGCCGTCGTGTCCCTCGCCGACGTGCTGCTCTTCCGGCCGCTGGCGTACGCGGCACCGGATCGGCTGGTCTTCCTGCTCGGCTGGGACACGGTGCGCGACGAGATGCGCTTCAACGTGCCGCACGAGTCGGTGCCATCGATGGCCAGCGTCGAGGCGCTCGACATGGTGGCCGCCTACCAGTACCGCAGCGTCGCGCTCTCGGGCGACGGCCTGCCCGAACGACTGCAGGGCTACCGCGTGTCGGCCAACACGTTCGACATGCTCGGCGTGCCGGCCGCGGTCGGCCGCGCGTTCACGGAGGCCGATCGCCCGGACGACACGCGCGTCGCCGTGATCAGCGACGGGCTCTGGCGCCGTGCGTTCGGATCCGATCCCGCCGTCATCGGCCGACCGGTGCGCCTCGACGACGAGCCGTTCACCATCGTGGGCGTGATGCCGCCGACCTTCGAGTTCCCCGTCTACAACTTCAAGGGCGATGTGTGGATGCCGTTCCCCTCGGCCGATCGCACGGGCAGCGTGGTGGCCCTGGCCCGCCTGGCACCCGGCGCGACGACCGTGGAGGCGCAGGCATCGGTGGATGGCGTGGCGGCATCGCTGGCACGCGGCCAGCCGGATCTGTACCGAGGACGAGCGGTCCGCGTGCTTCCGATGCAGGAGCTCGGCGCGCGCGAAATCAGAGGCGCGGTCGCCGGGCTGCTCGTGGCCGTGGGGCTCCTGCTGCTGCTCGCCTGCGCGAACCTGGCCGAACTGCTCCTGGCCCGCGGGGTCGTCCGCCAGCAGGAGCTCGCGACGCGCCTGGCGCTCGGCGCCGGCCGCGCGCGCATCGTGCGGCAGCTGCTCACGGAAAGCCTCGTCGTCACCGCCCTTGGCGCGGTCCTGGGTGTCATCGTCGCTGGCTGGCTGCTCGACCTGCTCCGCGCGCGGCTTCGGCTTCCCGAGGCGCTGACGAGCACCCTGCCGGGGGTCTGGGCGTTGGGGCTCACGCCGCGCACGCTCGTGGCCGCTTCGGCCGTCACGATTGGGGCGGGCCTGATCGCGGGCCTGATTCCGGCCTGGCGCGGTGCGCGCGGGCACCAGGCATCACGGCTGACCGGCGCCGGCCGGCGTCTCGGCGGACGAGGCGACGTCCGCCTGCGCGGGGCGCTCATCGCGCTCGAGGTCGCGCTGTCGTTCGCGTTGATGACGAGCGCCGCCTTCGTGCTGCAGGGCGTGAGCCGGACCCTGGCCACCGACCCGGGTTTCCGAGCCGAGGGCCTGCTGACGTTCGCAATCTCTCTGCCCGACAGCCGCTACAGCACACCCGACGCTCGTGTCGCCTTCGTCGATCGGACGCTCGAACACCTGCGGGCCCTGCCGGGTGTCACTGCAGCCGCCGCGGTCAATACGCTGCCGTTCAGTACCTACAATCGCCGGTCGCGCGTCACCCTCGACGGCGAAATGCCGGTCGCCCCCGCCGACGACGCAGTAGCCGATTTTCGGACCGTGTCGGATGAGTACTTCGACGCGTTGGGCATCGCCGTACAGGAGGGGCGCGGATTCACGTCGACCGATCGGGCGGGCAGCGAGCCGATCGCGGTCGTCAATCGAGCGTTCATCCAGCGATTTCTCGCGGACGGTCCTGCGGACGGGCGGCGGTTGCGGCTGGGCAGCGACCCTGACTGGCGGCGGATTGTGGGTGTCGTGGACAACGTCCGGCACGAGCGGCTGGACGCCCCGGCGGAGCCGGAGGTGTACGTGCCGCTGGCTCACGCGCCGCCCGACCTCGTCATGTTCGCGGTGCGCACCGACGGCGATGCCGGCGCGCTCACCTTCCCGGTGCGGCGCGCGCTCGGGGAGGTGGATCCCTCGGTGCCCCCCTTTCACGTGCGCACGATGGCCAACGCCGTGAACAACGCCGCGGGCGCGGAGATCGCTCTGATGGGCCTCATGTCCGGTTTCGCCCTGCTCGCCGTGCTGCTGGCCGTGTTCGGCGTGCACGCGGTGGTGTCGCAGGCGGTCAGCCAGGGCCGCGGAGAGCTGGCCGTGCGGGCGGCGTTGGGCGCGACGCCAGCGGACCTGTCGCGGCACGTCCTGTTCGGGGCGGCGGCGCCACTGGCCGTCGGGCTCGCCCTCGGCATCGCCGGTGCCCTGGGTCTTGCCCGCGTGCTCGCGGGGGTCGTCAGCACGATGGAAACGCCTGGGATCGCGGCGTTCGCCTGGCCGGTCGCTGCCATGGTGGCGCTGGTGCTGACGGCTGCCGCGGGGCCCACCTGGCGGGCCGTTCACGGCAACACGGCCGAGGTCCTGAAGTCTGGCGACTGACGCGTCAGCGAGGCTGGCCGCGCTCGTGGAAGGAGGCGACTAGTTCGTCGTCGCCCCCTTGAATCCACGGCCGCGCAGCGGCTTGCCCGGCCGCGCACCCGTGTGCTCGCCGTTGTCGATGACGACGACGCCGTTGACGAGCACGTAGGGCACACCGACGGCGTAGGACTTCGGTTTCTCGAACGAGTTCGTCTCGGCCACCTTCGCGGGATCGAACACGGCCACGTCGGCCGCGAACCCCGGCTTCAACTGCCCCCGATCCGTGAGACCCAGGATGCTCGCCGGCAGCGACGTCATCTTCCGTACGGCCTCGGGCAGCGTCAGCACCCCTTCCTCGCGCACGTAGTGCCCAAGGACGCGCACGTTGGTCGAGTAGTTGCGCGGGTGCGGCACCCCGGGCGCGTCCAGATTGATGGCCGAGCCGTCGCTCGCCACCGACACCCACGGCAGCTGCATCACCTTGCGCACGTCGTCCTCGGACATGGTGTGGAAGATGCCGCTGACGCTCCCGCCCTCCTCGGCCATGATGTCGATGCAGGTGTCCATCGGATCGGCGTCGCCGCGCAGCTTCGCGATGTCGGCGATGCGCCTGCCCTCGTACGGCCGGTTCTTCTCGGTGCGGGCGCGGGCCAGGGCGATGCCGTCCCAGCCCCCGTGCTCCTCCGCCCAGGTGGCGAAGTCCTTGTCCTTCTTCAGGCGCGCGCGGCTGGCAGGGTCCTTCAGACGTTCGGCGAACTTGGCGGGCCCGCCCTCGCGAATCCACAGCGGGAAGAACGCGCTCCAGCCGTGGAACATCGCGGTGTAGGGGTACTGGTTGGCGGTGATATCGAGGCCGCGGGCGCGCGCATCCTCGATCTGCTCGATGTACTTGTCGATCGTGCCCCAGAGCGGGACGCCGCGGATCTTGAAATGGAAGATGTGGACGGGCAGTTTCGCGTCCTCCGCCACGCGGATCGCGAAATCGAACTCGCGTGACTGCTCGTAGCCTTCGCTGCCCGCATGAGTCGTGTAGTTCCCGCCATAGCGCGCCACCGTGCGCGCCATGTCCAGCACCTCCTCGGGGTGTGCAGGGCCGCCGCTCTCGAAGCGCGTGACCAGGCCCCACGCGCCCTCCTCCATCGACCGCGCCACCAGGTCCATCATCCTGCGCCGTTCCTCCGGTGTGGCGGGTCTCGAGTCGTACCCCATGACCACGCGGCGCACCTGCTCCGAGGCGACGTGGGCAATCGTGTTGATCGAGATGCCCTGCTTCTCCAAGCGGGTGAAGTACTCGGTGAACGTCGTCCAGTCCGGCGTCGGGCCGTCGCCGCCCTGCTCGGCGAGGCCGTCGCGCGGGGCGGCTGACGTGCTCTCACCCGTCACGTCGAGCGTCACGCCCTGGCGCACCTTGCTCTGCGCGGTGCCATCGGCGACGAGCGGCATCTCCGAGTGCGTGTGGAGGTCGATGAAGCCGGGCGCGACGACCAGTCCCGTGGCGTCGATGGTCCGGGAGGCCGCCCGCCCCGCCAGCGCCCCGATCTCCGCGACGCGGCCGCCGCGGATGCCCACGTCCGCGCGCACCGCAGGGGCGCCGGTGCCGTCGAGCACCTGGCCGCCGCTGATGAGCACGTCGAAGGGCGGCTCCTGCGCGGTGGTGCACCCGGCCAGCCCGGCCGCCACGACGACGACTGCGAACATGAACAGCCCGACGCGAGACGTGACGCGCATGGATCGCCTCCTCTGCCCGAAGGAGGGCGCAGTATACCGCTCCCGGGCCGCCGCCACGAGCCCACGACGGCGACGAACGGGGGCATCATGACAGGGTTGAGGAGGCGGCATGTTCGTCCTCGTTCGTGCGGTGACCTACGCCACGCTGTTCATCGGGCTCGTGCTGGTGTTCCTGCCGGCCAGGGTCCTGTCGGCGGCCGGCATCGACCCGCCTCAGGCGATTGGCGCGTGGCAGGTGACCGGGGCCATCGCGGGCTTCGCGGGGGCGGCGCTGGCCCTCTGGTGCGTGCTCACGTTCGCGTTCGTCGGCCGGGGGACGCCGGCGCCGTTCGATCCGCCCCGGCAGCTCGTCGTTCGGGGTCCGTATCGCTTCGTTCGCAACCCCATGTACATCGGCGCGGCGCTCGCGCTGGCCGGGGCGGCGGTGTTCTACGAGTCACTCGAGCTGCTCGGCTACACCGGAGCGTTCCTCCTGGTCACCCATCTCTTCGTGGTGCTCTACGAGGAGCCAACGCTGCGGCGTCTGTTCGGGGCCGACTACGACGCGTATTGCGCGAGGATACGTCGCTGGTGGCCGGCGCTGTAGGACAACGGAAGCGACGACCTACGCCCCAGGGGCCCGCTGGAGAATCCGCCCGGCGGGGGCAGGGTCAGCGCCGCGGCCACAGTTGAACAATCGCCGCGCCCACGGGGTCATCGCCCACGACGGTCAATCGGGTCGCGGCTTCGAACCAGACCGCATCCCCGGCCGCAACGCCCATCCAGCGGCGCAGCCCCCGGTTCCAGACTTCGACCAGGCCGTCCGACAGGAAGACGGTGACCGACACGTACGGTCCCGTGCCGACGCCGTAGTCCAGGGGCCTGAAGGTGGCGCGCACGAGGCGGCCGCCGTCCCAGCGGTTCTCCTCGTGGGCCCCACGCGGCGGGTCGGTCCCCGGTACGCCCAGCGCAGGCGGGCCTGGAGGCGGTTTGAGCAGTTCGATGCGCACGCCCCGCGGTTCCACCTCGGCCCGCGGAGCCAGGCGAGTCCCGCGCGGCGGGATCAGCAGCTCCGTGTTCACGACGCCCGGGCGTGGCATGACACGGACGAAGCGCACCGCCGGGCGCTCGCCGGCCACCGGCGGCCTGCCCCGGGAGTACTCGAACGCCTCGTAGTGGATGCGCACGTAGTCGTTGGCGAAAGCCAGGACTTCGCCCAGCGGCGTAACCGCCGCCATCAGGTCGGCCAGACGCTGCGCCGCCATCCCGCTGACCGAGAGGGCCAGCGCCATCACAACCGCCGTGGCCTTCATCGTGTTCTGCCCGTTCACCCGGTATAGTGGATCCAGCCCCCGGGTTCCAGCTCCCAGATTCGACTCCCGACTTCCGTTTCCCGACTCCCGACTCCCGACGTGATCTCCCTAGCGAACATCAACAAGCAGTACGGCCGCCAGCTCGTCTTCGTCGACGCGTCCTTCCAGCTCAACCCGGGTGAGAAGGTGGGCCTCGTCGGCCCGAACGGCGCCGGCAAGACGACGCTTTTCCGCATGATCGTCGGCGAGGAGGTGCCGGACGAGGGCGAGGTCACCGTCCCGAAGAAGGTGACCATCGGCTACTTCCGCCAGGACGTCGAGGAGATGTCGGGGCGGTCGGTCCTGGACGAGGCCATCGCCGGCAGCGGGCGGCTGGGCGACCTGCACCACGAGCTCGAGGCGCTCCAGCAGGCCTTGGAGGACCCGGCCCGGCTGAACGAGATGGACAAGGTGCTCGCGCGGTTCGGCGAGGTGCAGGAGGAGTACGAGCACCTCGGCGGCTACACGCTCGAGGCGCAGGCGCGCGAGGTGCTGCACGGCCTCGGCCTGGCCGACGACCAGATCGACGGCGACGTCGGCGCGCTCTCCGGCGGCTGGAAGATGCGGGTGGCGCTGGCGCGCGTGCTGCTCGGCAAGCCCGACGTCCTGCTGATGGACGAGCCGACGAACCACCTGGACATCGAGTCCATCATCTGGCTCGAGCAGTTCCTGAAATCGCTCCCCGGCGCGCTGCTCATGACCTCGCACGACCGCGAGTTCATGAACCGCATCGTCACGAGGATCGCCGAGATCGACAACGGCGAGATCACGGTCTACACGGGCGACTACGACTTCTACGAGCGCGAGCGCGCCATCCGCGAGGCCAACCAGCAGGCGGCGTTTGCCCGGCAGCAGGCCATGCTCGCCAAGGAGCAGCGCTTCATCGACCGCTTCCGCACGCACGCCGCGAAGGCCGCGCAGGTGCAGAGCCGCATCAAGGCGCTGGACAAGATCGAGAAGATCGAGCTGCCGAAGAAGCGCCAGGTGGTGAAGTTCCAGTTCCGCACGCCGCCGCGCTCCGGCGACCAGGTGGCCATCATCGAAGACCTCCGGAAGCGGTACGGCCCGAGGGTCATCTACGACGGGCTCAACCTGACGGTCCGCCGCGGCGAGCGCTGGGCGGTGATGGGCAAGAACGGCGCGGGCAAGACGACGCTGCTCAAGATGCTGGCCGGGGCGCTCGAGCCCGATGGGGGCGAGGTGCGCCTGGGCGCCTCCCTCAAGATGGGCTACTTCGCGCAGCAGTCCCTGGATCTGCTGGATCCCGACCTCACCGTCCTCGAACAGCTGCAGAAGGACTTCCCGCACGACGGCATCGGCGTGCTCCGCACGCTGGCCGGCGCCTTCCAGTTCTCCGGCGACGACGTGGACAAGAAGATCCGCGCGCTCTCGGGCGGCGAGAAGTCACGCCTCGCGATGGCGCGCATGCTCTACGACCCGCCGAACTTCCTGGTGCTGGACGAGCCCACGAACCACCTGGATCTCGCGACGAAGGAGATGCTCGTCGAAGCGCTGAAGGACTTCGAGGGGACGATGGTGTTCGTGTCGCACGACCGCATGTTCCTGCGCGGGCTGGGCTCGCGCGTGCTGGAACTGGGCGGCGAGGACGGCGCGAGCCGCGAGCCGCTGGTCTATCCCGGCAGCTACGTGGAGTACGTGCAGAAGACCGGGCACGAGGCGCCGGGGACGCACAGCTAGGGCCGCGCTTCGCGCGGTGGGCCGTGCCTTGCACGGTGGGCCGGCTCCGCCGGTGGGCCGCGCTCCGCGCGGTAGGAGTGGGGAGTTGCGTCGGGAGTCGGGAGTCGGGAGTCGAAGGTCGAGCGAGGACACCATGGAGCCGCAGGAAGAAGATTTCGCCGCGCTGTTCGAGGCGTCACTGAAGGCGAAGCCCGTCGCGAAGGGACAATCCGTCGAGGGCACGATCGTGAAGATCGGCGCCGAGGTGGCGCTCGTGGACGTCGGCGGGAAGAGCGAGGCCGTCATCGACGTGGCGGAGCTGAAGGACGATGAGGGCGCGCTGGAGGTCAAGGTCGGCGACCGCATCCAGGCCACCGTCATCTCGACCTCCGGCGGGGTGACGCTCTCGCGGCGGCTCGCGCGCCGGGCCGCCACCGACCGGCAGATCGAGGACGCCTACCATGCCGGCCTCCCCGTCGAAGGTACCGTGCAGGGCGTGAACAAGGGCGGCTACGAGATCCGCGTCGGCCACAGCCGCGCGTTCTGCCCCCTCTCCCAGATCGACGTCGTCCGCACGACGGACCCCGCCGTGCACGTCGGGCAGCGCTACACGTTCCGGATCGTCGAGTACAAGGAGGGCGGGCGGAACATAGTCGTCTCGCGCCGCGCGCTGATCGAGGAGGAGCAGCAGGCCCGCGCGGCGGAGGTTCGGCAGGCGGTCGTCCCCGGCGCCATCCTGCGCGGGCGCGTGGTGTCGGTGCCGGCCTTCGGCGCCTTCGTGGATCTGGGCGGCGGGGTGCAGGGGCTGGTGCACATCTCGGAGATGGGCTGGTCGCGCGCGACCGATGCGTCACAGGTGGTCTCGCCCGGAGACGAAGTGACCGTCAAGGTCCTGCGCGTGGACGAGGGCACGCAGAAGATCGCCCTCAGCCTCAAGCAGGCCACCGAGGATCCGTGGACGACGGTGCCGGATCGCTACGACGTCGGCCAGGTTCACGCGGGTCGCGTCACGCGCGTCGCGGAGTTCGGCGCGTTCGTCGAGCTGGAGCCGGGCGTCGAAGCCCTCGCCCACGCCTCGACGTTCCCTCCCACAGGCCGACGCGACGGATGGGCGCAGTCAGTCCCCGTCGGGATCACCGCAGCCTTCGAGATCCTGAGCATCGATCCGGAGAAAAAGCGGATCGGTGTAGCGCTCGTCCCGGAGGGCTCGACGCGCGCCGCGAGCGCGGCCGGTGCCGGCGGCGATATCGTGCCCGGGGCACGGATCACCGGCAAGGTCGAGCGCCACGAGCGCTTCGGCGTGTTCGTCTTCCTCGCGCCCGGGCGCGTCGGCCTGATGCCGCTCGAGGAAACCGGCGTGGACAGGGACGCCGATCTCGCCAGGGCGCTGCCGGTCGGCAGCGACGTCGAGGTCGTCGTCCAGGAAATCGATGCCGCCAGCCGGCGCATTCGCGTCAGCCGGAGAGCGGTGTCCGAGGCGCAGGAACAGGCGGAGCTGCGCGAGTACGTAGCGCGGCAGGATGCGCCGCCCACGGAGAGGCTCGGATCACTGGCCGACAAGCTGAAAGACGCCTGGGGCAAACGCTAGCTCACATCGGCGGCCCCGGCACCCTATCTGCGCATCTGCGGCTCGAGCGCCCATCGGTGTATGGCATGGGCGACGCCGGCTTCATCGTGCGTGGCCGTCTCGTGCCACCCGTGCCCCTTGAGCGCGTCCACGGCGTTGCCCATGATCACGGGCACGCCGGCGAACTCCAGCATCTCGACGTCGTTCAGGTTGTCGCCAATGGCCATCACCTGGCCGCGGTCGATGCCGAGCTCCGCCGCGCGCCAGGCGAGCGCGTGCCCTTTGGTCGCCGTCGGCGCGGTCACGTCCACCAGCGAGAAGTCCCGGCGCTCGTACTCGGTGCGGCACACCGAGACGCCGGGCAACCCCTCCAGCGACGAGTAGACCGCGCGCATCGTCGCGACGTCGCCGTTGAACATCACCTGGATGGGGTCTTCGGTCAGCGCCTCCTCGAGCGGCGCGGCGTGCCCGATGAAGTGCCGGTGCTTTTCCCAGTAGCCGCGGCGGTGCGGGTGGTCCCAGTCCATCGTTTCCGCGACGACATGGCCTTCGGCCTCGCGGTCGAAGAGCACCGCGCTGTGGTGGCGGAACGGGCGGGTGCGCGCGAGGACGCCCAGGGCCGCCTCGCGCGCGAGCATCCGGCGCGCGACGGTGCGGCCGTCCATCATCCGCTCGATGGCGCCGTTCGAGACAATCAGCGACACGGATTCGGGGAGGCCGCCGGTCACGGCGCGTGCGAACGGAAAGCTGCGGCCGGTGACGAGCACGACGTGGACGCCGGCCTCGAGCGCCGCCTCCACGGCAGCGACGTTCTCCCCGGGAATCCGGCCGCGGCTGTCGAGCAGCGTGCCGTCGATGTCGATGGCGACGAGGCGGACATCCATCACGGCTATGGTACCCTCTATGACAGCTGTCATATGCGGAGGGGCGCCGCTCGCGCATCATCCCAGGACCGCCCGTAGATTTCGCCTGTCCAGCAGACGCCGCCAGTCGTGACCAAACCTGCCGTGCCCCAGCCCACGATCATCCAGGGAGGGATGGGTGTCGCCATCTCCAACTGGCGCCTGGCCCGCACGGTTTCGCGGCTCGGCCAACTGGGCGTGGTGAGCGGCACCGCCCTCGATCAGGTCCTCGCGCGCCGTTTGCAGGACGGCGACCCCGGCGGCCACATGCGGCGCGGCCTGGACGCGTTTCCCGATCGGGCCATGGCCGAGCGGGTGTGGGACACGTACTACATCGCCGGCGGACGCTCACCGAAGCAGTCCTACAAGGAAGTCCCCATCCAGTCGATCGACAACCCGCGCGAGCTGGTCGAGCTGTGCGTGGTCGCGAACTTCGTGGAGGTGCACCTCGCCCGCGAGGGGCATCACGGACTGGTCGGGATCAACTACCTCGAGAAGATTCAGATTCCCCACCTGCACTCCATCTACGGCGCGATGCTCGCGGGGGTGGATTACGTGTTGATGGGCGCCGGCATTCCGCTGCGGATTCCTGGCGTGCTGGACCGCCTGGCACGGCACGAGCCGGTCACCTACCCGATTACGGTCACCGGCGCGCGGCCCGAAGACGATGTGTCGGTCCGGTTCGACCCCGGTGAGCTCGCCATCCGCGCGGGCAAGCCGCTCGGGCGGCCGGCGTTTCTCGCGATCATCGCGTCCGACGTCCTCGCGCAGACGCTCCACCGGCGCGCCTCGGGCCGGGTGGACGGGTTCATCGTCGAGGGGCCGACGGCGGGCGGGCACAACGCGCCGCCGCGCGGCAAGCTGCAGCTGACCCCGGAGGGAGAGCCGCTGTACGGCGAGCGCGACCGGGTCGATCTGGACCGGCTGCGCGCGCTCGGCCTGCCCTTCTGGCTCGCGGGCGGCTACGGGACACCGGAGCGCGTCGGCGAGGCGCTCGCGGCGGGGGCGGCCGGCGTGCAGGTCGGGACCGCGTTTGCGCTCTGCGCCGAGTCGGGCATGCGCGCCGACTACCGGCGTGCCGTGCTGCAACAGGTCATCGAGGGCACCGCCCGCGTCTACACCGATCCCAGCGCCTCCCCGACCGGCTTTCCGTTCAAGGTGGTCCAGCTCGCCGGCACGGTGTCGGATCCGGTCACCTATGACGCGCGGCCGCGCATCTGCGATCTCGGGTTCCTGCGCGAGGCCTATCGCCAGGAGGACGGCTCGGTCGGGTATCGCTGCGCGGCGGAGCCAGTCAATGTCTACGAGTCCAAGGGTGGCGACACCGCCGCGACCGTCGGCCGCAAGTGCATCTGCAACGCGCTCATCGCCACCGCGGGCCACCCGCAGGTGCGCGCCGGCAGACATGTCGAGCCGGGGATCGTCACCGCGGGCGACGACCTGGCGGGCGTCGCGCGGTTCCTGCGCCCGGGAGCGACCGACTACACCGCGGCCGACGTCATCGACACGCTGCTCGGGTCAGCGCTCTGCACCGCGTGATCCGCCCGTCCGCCTGGCCTACCGACGGTCGTGCCCGACCGCCTCGCCGGACTCCTCGTCCGCGTCCAGCGCGCCCCTGAGATAGGTGATCGACCCACCGAGCCAGACGAGCGTGCCGAGCCCGAGCACGCCCAGCGTCGCGCGCGCGAACGGCACGTCGTTGTCGAACAGGACGCCCTCCAGGGTCGTGCTCATGCCCGCCGCGAAGGAGGCCACGCAGTACGCCACGACGCCGATGATGGCGATCACGAAGCCGGCGAGAATCATGCGCTCGCCCGTACGCTGCCGGCGCTCGGCATTCGTCACCGACGCGAGCGCCGCCTCCGCCGGCGGGCCGCCTCCCCGGCGCGGACACGGCAGGGCGGCATCGGCGTACTGGAGGCCGAGCGGCGGGGATTGATCATTGTTCATGAAAGACCTCCAGACGACGGGGGATTGGCAATGGGTCGGTCGAGCGCCTCGAACGGTGAGAGCGCACGTGCGCCTGCGGGCCGCAGCGCCCTCGTCCCGAGCAGGAACAGGTGGAGGGCCCGCGTCACCAGGCCCGAGAAGGTGAACATCCAGGCGATGATGGCCACGACGATGAAGCCCCGCGCGATCCACGCGAGGAAGGGCAGGTTGAAGGTCTCCACGAGCCGGTACGTGCACACACTGTACATCCCGAGGGGGAAGACCAGGCCCCAGTAGAGGGGATCGTACCGGAAGGCCACGCGCCGGGCGGCGTGGCGCCAGATCCCGAAGATCAGGAGCATGGGGATCCACCAGGTCGCCGTGGCCCAGTAGAGGATGGTGCCGCCCTTCACGAAGGGGCGAATCGAATCCATGAGGGGCGAGTCGGCCGACGCGGCGACCAGCGCCGTGCCCGCCAGCGTCGAGATGGCCACCGCGCCCATGTTGATCCAGTACGGCGGCATCAGGTCCTCCGGCGAGAACCGGAAGAACGTGTAGCGATAGAAGATGAGCGAGATCATCCACGTGTAGAGCATCCCGCCGCAGAGCCAGAACGAGACGAGGACGAACCAGGCCGCATCGCGGTTCGCCAGCCGATCGGGCAGGACGCTGCTGCCCAGCACGCACAGCGACTGCGTGGCCACCACGGCGATCAGCCAGCCGCCGTTGATGCCTTCGGCCAGCGAGGGCTTGTCCTCACGGATGGTGAGCGCGACGAACACGGCGTAGGTGCACAGGATCCAGAGCAGCACGGCCAGCACCCAGAGGCCGAAGGCAAGTGCGGGGGCCTGTCGCAGCAGGACGAACTGGGACCCGAGTACGCACGTCGCGGCAACCGATGTGAAGAAGCCGGGGCCGCGCTGGTGGCTGGCCCAGTCGGCCAGAAACGCCCGGGGGAATCGCACGATCCGCACCAGGGTCGCGAGCCACACGCCGCCGTACGCGGCCACGTTGACCCAGAGCAGGAACGTCGACAGCTCCCGCAGGCCGAGCAGATGGCACGCGATGGAGACGATGCCCGTCGCCATCGACATGGCGAAGTACGCGGGGTGCATCGACGACAGGCTCTCGTCGATGTAGCGGCGGAGGCGCCCCGCGCCGGGCCGCGACGCCGTCTGGCTGGTCGCCATGGCGGAGATCGTCGCCGATTGCGGGGATCCCCGCAATCGGGCGCCGTCCGATGGCCGCGTAGGATGACGACGCGAGCGGTGTCCGTGTTCGTCCTACACCGTCACCGCACCAGGCCGTGGCGCACGGCGTACTGGATGATCTCGGCGTTGGAGGCGAGCGACATCTTCTCCAGGATGCGCGTCCGGTAGGTGCTCACCGTCTTGACGCTCAGGTGCAACCGTTCGGCAATCTCCGACACCGAGCGGGCCTGGGCCAGGAGCAGGAACACCTCGAGCTCGCGGCTCGACAGCGCCTCGTGCGGCTTGCCCCCGTGATCGCCCGCCAGGTGGTCCGCCAGCTGCCCGGCCAGGGCCTGTCCGAGATAGCGCCGCCCGGCGCAGACGGTCCGGATGGCCGTGAACAGCTCCTCGGCCGCCTGCTCCTTCGTGAGGTAGGCGGACGCCCCGTCGGCGAGGGCCCGGAGGACGAACTGCCGTTCGCCGTACATGGAGAGCACGATGACCGGAAGCGTCGGGCACGCCGCCTTCAACCTCGGCAGGGTGTCGAGCCCGTTCTCGGCGCCGAGCGCGACGTCGAGGATCACGACATCCCAGGGGGCGGCCTGCACCATCTCGAGCAGCTCACGGCCGGTCGTGGCCTCGCCGAACACGACGTCCGGGAATTCCAGCTCGAGCGTGTGCCTCAGGCCCGAGCGCACGATGGCGTGGTCATCGGCAATGAGAATCCTCATGGTTCCGGCTCGCTGCCGCCGGCCGGCGTCGCGCGCGGCGGCTCCCGCGGCACCTCGACCGTGATCGTCGTGCCGCGCCCGGGCCCTCCGTCGATGCGGAACGTGCCGCCCACCAGGCGTACACGCTCGCGCATGCCGAGGATTCCGAGCGAGTGGGGCCCTTCGGCGATCGACGGATTGAGGCCGATGCCGTTGTCGTGAATCGAGAGGGAGAGCGTGGTGTCGTGGCCGGTGAGGTCGATGGCGACCTCGGTCGCCCGCGCGTGGCGGATGACGTTGGTCAGGGCCTCCTGCACGATGCGGAACAGCGTGATCGACACCTGCGGGTGGATCGGCTCTCGAAGGTCGTGAAGGTTCAGCACGATCGCCAGCCCCGATTTCGATTCGCGGTCGCGCACGAGCCAGTCCACGGCCGCGGCGAGCCCGAGCCGGTCGAGGACGGGCGGTCGCAGTTCCGACGACAGGCGCCGCACCGCGTCGATGGCGCGATCGATCTGCTCGCCCATGCCGGCCATCAC
>JBFWQE010000034.1:35708-40904 GCA_050249615.1 Vicinamibacterales bacterium | reverse complement strand
GATCAGATGGCCATCACCTACGTCACCCACCCCGACACGGCCAGCACCGACGACACACCGAGTGCCAACCACTCCGGTCTTTATCGGAATCCGCTGCCGCTGGCCGATGGGCTGCTCGTGGCCGTGCACACCAGCGAGACCCGGGCCGACCGCAACGACGGCACCCGGGCGTCTCCGCAGTCGCGCTACGCGTTCCGGATCAAGACCATCACTCAGGCCGGCCAGTACTGGCTGCCCAACCAGCCGCTGACGACGGGGATCGTCGAATCCGTGTCGTACTGGGATCCCGACGTCCTGGTCAGCTACACCGGCGAACTGTGGGAGCTGGATCCCGTCGAGGTCCGGGCGCGTCCGCGGCCGCCGCAGCGCACCACCGAGATTCAGGCACCGGAGCAGCAGGTGTTCGCCGCGGAGGGCATCGACGTGGCGGAGCTCCGACGCTACCTGCGCGCCAACAACCTCGCCCTGGTCGTGAGCCGCGACGTGACCACCCGCGACGGCGCCGACCGGCAGCAGCCGTTCCGCCTGCGGGTTCCCGGCGGGGGCGCGGAGTCGCTTCCGGGCACGGGGACCATCTACGACATCCAGTTCATGCAGTTCTTTCAGGCTGATCTCATCCGCGGCATGGGCGGACCGGTGAACCCGCGTCCCGGGCGCCGCGTGCTGGCTCAGCCGATGCACGACCCGGCGGTGCACAATCCGCCGCTGCAGACCCCGCTTCCTGGCGCGGTGAAGCTCGGCCTGGATGGATCGATGGCGGCGTTCGTGCCGGCCCGGCGCGCGCTGTCGTGGCAGCTCACCAGTCCGGCCGGCGCGCCGGTGGTGCGCGAGCGCTACTGGCTGACGCTCCAGCCGGGTGAGATCCGCACGTGCACGTCGTGCCATGGCATCAACACCAGCGACCAGTTGAGCCGGCCCGAGCCGCAGAACAGGCCGCAGGCACTGGCGGAGCTGATGCGGTTCTACCGCGCCCAGGCGCCGGGGCTCGGTGCGCCGACGAACCTGCAGGTGCAGTCGGTGGTCGGCAGCACCGTGACCCTGCAGTGGGTCGCCGGCACCGGCGACGCGGCGCCCATTGGCTACCTGCTCGAGGGCGGGACCACGCCGGGCTCCGCGGCGGGCCAGGTGCCGACCGGGTCCACCAGCACGACGTTCAGCCTGGCGTTGCCGAGCGGCGTGTTCTACGTCCGCGTCAAGGCGCAGGGGCCGGGTGGCCAAGTCAGTGGGGCCTCGAACGAAGTTCAAGTGTCCGTCAACGTCGCGGGGCCGCTCACGGCGCCGACCAAGTTGACCGGCAATGCCGTCGGGAGCCGCCTGCAGCTGGCGTGGACGAACGGGACCGGAACGGCCCCCACCGGGATGCTGCTGAACGTGACCGGTGCGCTGACGTTGACGGTGCCGCTCCCGCCGAGCGAGACCTTTTCGTATCCGTCCGTTCCGCCGGGCACCTACACGTTTTCGGTGCTGGCCCAGAACGGTGTGGGCACGAGCGCGGCGTCCAACAGCGTGACGTTGACCTTCCCCGGAGCCTGCACGCCGCCCGGTGTGCCGACGAACCTGCAGGCGACACGGACCGGCAACCTGGTGACGGTGTGGTGGGAATCCCCTGCATCCGGAGGGGCGCCGGACGGCTACACCCTGAACGTCACCGGGTCGCTCGTCGGGAGCGTCGGCACCGCGGCCCGCTCCGTGTCCGGCGTGGTTGGTCCGGGGAGCTACACGATCGCCGCCGCGTCCATCAACCCGTGCGGGACGAGTGCGGCGACGCCGCCGCAGACGGTGGTGGTGCCGTAGCCGTCGTCCTGCCGGCTCGCGTACAGGAGCGCAAACGGATCGCGCTCCTCGATCATCCGCTCGTACCAGTCGGCTGCGGCGTTCGACTCCTGTAGAGTAGACCGTGCGGGTGGGTGCCCGTTGCAGCCTGCCCCCACGCCAATCACCCATGGCTGAGACGAGCGGAGGCGCCCTCACACGGATCGCCCGCGGGGCCTATGGACCGGTGCCGGCGTTCGTGGCCGTGCCTTCGGGTGCGGGCCCCTGGCCCGGCGTGGTGGTCGTGCACGACGCGCTCGGGATGACCGAGGACCTGCGGAACCAGGCGCGATGGCTCGCCGACGCCGGCTATCTGGCGGCGGCGCCGGACCTCTTCCACTGGGGCCGGCACATCCGGTGCGTCGTGCGGGTGATGCGCGATCTCGCGCGCGGCACCCGGGGGCCGGCGTTCGCCGACCTGGCGGCCGTCCAGGGCTGGCTCGCACATCATCCCCAGGGGACCGGCCGCGTCGGCATCATGGGCTTCTGCCTGGGCGGCGGCTTCGCGCTGATGCTGGCGCCGCGCCACGGCTACAGCGCGTCCGCCGTCAACTACGGCGGCATGAGCGAGCAGGCATGGGATCGCCTGGCTCACGCCTGCCCGATCGTCGCCAGCTACGGCGGCAACGACCCCACGCTGAAGGGCACCTCCGCGCGGCTCGAGGGGGTGCTCGCCTCACACGGGATCCCCCACGACGTGAAGGAGTACCAAGGTGTCGGGCACGGTTTCATGAACGATCACGCCCCTGGCGACAGCCCGTGGATCTTCACCGTCCTGGCGAGGCTGTCCCGCACGAGATACGACGAACGGGCCACGCTGGACGCGCGGCGGCGGATCGCGAGGTTCTTCGACACCCATCTCAAGGGCGGCGCGCGGACAGACGACCGATGACCGACACCGGACCGGACGGACGGATCGTGGCCGTGCGCGGCAACATCGTCGACGCACGCTTCCCGGGCGGGCCTCCCCCGCGCTACCGCGCGCTGCGCACGGGTCCGAAGGAGGGCGTCGTCCTGGAGGTGGAGTCGCATCTCACCAGCGACACGGTTCGTTGCATCGCCCTGACGGAGACCCGCGGCCTCGCCCGGGGCATGCCGGTGCGGGACACGGGTGGCATGCTGAGGGTGCCCGTGGGCCGGGCGCTGCTGGGCCGCATGATCGACGTCTTCGGACAGCCCATCGACCGGCAGGGACCGATCGAGGCCACCAGCTGGCTGCCGATCCATCGCCCCCCGCTGCCGCTCCACCAGCGGGTGACCCGCCCCGACATCTTCGTCACGGGCATCAAGGTGATCGACCTGCTCGCGCCGCTGGAGCTCGGGGGCAAGGCCGGCCTGTTCGGGGGCGCGGGTGTGGGGAAAACGGTGCTGATCAACGAGCTCATTCACAATGTCGCGGAGCGGTACGAGGGCGTCAGCCTGTTCTGCGGCATCGGCGAGCGCAGTCGCGAGGCCGAGGAGCTGCACCGGGACATGGCGGACGCCGGCGTGCTGCCCAACACGATCATGGTGTTCGGCCAGATGAACGAGCCCCCGGGCGCGAGGTTCCGCGTGGGTCACGCCGCGCTCAGCATCGCCGAGCACTTTCGCGATCGCGAGCGCCAGGACGTCCTGCTGCTCATCGACAACATCTTCCGGTTCGTCCAGTCGGGCACCGAGGTTTCGGGCCTGATGGGCCGGATTCCCTCGCGCGTCGGGTACCAGCCGACACTGGCCAGCGAGCTCGCCGAGCTCGAGGAGCGCATCGCCAGCTCGGCCAGCGGCACGATCACGTCGGTGCAGGCCGTCTACGTTCCCGCCGACGATCTGACGGACCCGGCCGCCACGCACATCTTCGCCCACCTGTCCGCCTCGATCGTCCTCTCGCGGAAGCGCGCCAGTCAGGGCTTCTATCCCGCCGTGGATCCGCTGCGTTCCGACTCGAAGATGCTGACGCCCGGGATCGTCGGCCCGCGCCACTACGGCGTGGCCCAGCAGGTGAGACGGGTCCTGGCCGAGTACGACGAGTTGAAGGACATCATCGCCATGCTGGGCCTCGAGGAGCTGTCGCACGGCGATCGGCAGACCGTACAGCGGGCGCGCCGGCTCGAGCGGTTCCTCACGCAGCCGTTCTTCACGACCGAGCAGTTCACGGGCCGGGGTGGCCGGGCGGTGGAGCTGGCCCGCACGCTGGAGGGTTGCGAGCAGATCCTCGCCGGCGCCTTCGACGACACCGGCGAGCGCCGGCTCTATATGATCGGCGCCAGTGAGGAGGCGCGGGAGGCCGCGCCGGACACGGAGGCGTCATGATGCGCCTCACGGTACTGCTGCCCACGGAAGTGCTCGTCGACGAAGAGGTCAGCAAGATCGTGGCCGAAGCACAGAACGGCTTCTTCGGCCTGCTGCCCCGCCACGTGGACTTCGTCGCCGCCCTCGTGCCCGGCATTCTCCTGTTCACCGACCGCGACGGCCGCGACCGGTTCCTGGCCGTCGACGAGGGCGTACTCGTGAAGTGCGGCGGGCAGGTGCAGGTGTCGGTGCTGAACGCCGTCCGCGGTGACGACCTCGACGATCTGCGCGACACCGTGGCCTCGCGGTTCCGCCAGCTGGACGACGAGCAACGGATCGCGCGCACCGCCCTGGGACGACTCGAGGCCGGCGCCCTCCGCCGCCTGCTCGAGATCGAGGAGCACGCGCGTGGCCGCTGAGGACCCGCGCCTGCCGTCGGCGTCGGAACGCCGGTTCGAGCAGGATGTCGCCCGCAAGGCGGCCCGGCGCCGGAAGGCGGAGCGCGAGGGCGACCGTTCGCTCTGGTTCTCGCTCGGCCTCTTCGGCGTCGTGGGATGGTCCGTGGCCATCCCCACGTTGCTGGGGTTGGCCCTGGGGATCTGGCTCGACACGAAGTGGCCCGGACGCGTGTCATGGACGCTGACCCTCCTGTTCGGGGGGATCGCGCTCGGTTGCGCGAATGCCTGGTACTGGGTGTCGCAGGAGAGCCGCGATGACAGGCGCTGAGCCGAACCACGCCCTCTGGGTGCTGCTCGTCGGCGCAGTCATGGTCTCGTCCGTGCTGATCCGGATCGCCTGTGCACGGGCGCGCATTCCCAGCGTCGTCGGCTTCATCACCCTCGGTGTGCTGCTGGGCTGGGCGAGCAACAGCTTCGGGGTCGTGACCGAGCCGGCGGCCTATGCCATCGAGCTGTTTGCCGACCTGGGTGTCGTCGTTCTGCTGTTCCGCGTCGGCCTGGACAGTCGCCTGCACGCGCTGTTGTCGAAGCTGCCACGCGCTATCCTGATCTGGATCGGTGATGTGACCGTGGCAGCCTCGGTGGGTTTCGCCGCAGCGTATTACGCAGGCGGTCTCGGCCTGATGCCGGCCCTGGTGGCAGGCGCGGCCCTCAGCGC
>JBFWQE010000034.1:0-35608 GCA_050249615.1 Vicinamibacterales bacterium | reverse complement strand
CGCTCGCCATTGGCGCGCTCGGCGCCGGCCTCGTGTTCTCCCGTGACCCGCAGGCCGTCAGGACCGAGGCCCGGTTCGAGGATCTGTACGCCTTGTTCGTGCCGTTCTTCTTCGTCCGGATCGGCATGCAGAGCGATGCATCGGCGCTCACGCACGTCCTGGGACTCGGATCCGTGCTTCTCGTGGCGGCGATGCTGGGCAAGCTCGTCGGGGCCGGACTGCCGGGATGGCTCGTCGCCGGGCGAGCCGCGGGGGTGTTGATCGGGCTCAGCATGATGCCGCGCGCCGAGATCGCGATGGTCGTCGTGGACGCCGCCCGCCGGCTCGGCCCCGACGTGATGCCCGACGACGCGTACGCGGCGATGGTCCTGGTGGTCCTCGGCACCTGCCTCATCACCCCGTGGCTGCTGGCCACGCGGTTGCGTCCGGTGGGGCCGTCCAGGAGGACCGCGTGATGGACGAACCGATGGGACTGGCCGCAGCGTTCGCGGCGGGCGGCGGCGTCGGCCTGGCCTACTTCGCGGGGCTGTGGCTCACGGTCCGCGCCCTTCCGGCCGCGCGCAATCCCGCCCTTCTCGTGTTCGGGAGCTTCCTCACGCGATTCGGCGTGGCCGCCACGACGTTCGTTCTGCTGGTCCGCGCGGGCGGCTGGCGATGGATGGCAGCGGCGCTGGCCGGATTCGTGCTTGCGCGAACGCTGATCATCCGCCGGCGGCTTCGCTCGAGAGCCGCGCCGGCCGGGAACGAGACATGATCATCAGCCCCGACAGCATCGTCCTGTGGGAGTGGGGCGCATTCAGCCTCAACGCCACGCTGGTCTTCACCTGGATCGTCATGGCCGTCCTGACGATCGGGTCGTGGGCCATCACGCGTGGGTTGACCGACGGGCCCGAGTTGTCGCGATGGCAGAACCTTCTCGAGGTGGTCGTGACCGGCGTCCGTGATCAGATCCGGGAGGTGAGCCGGCAGGATCCGGATCCCTACCTGCCATTCATCGGCACGCTGTTCGTCTTCATCGCTGCGTGCAACCTGCTGGTCATCGTCCCGGGCTACATGCCGCCGACGGGTTCGCTCTCCACGACTGCGGCGCTGGCGATCACGGTGTTCGTCGCGGTGCCTGCCTTCGGGATCGCGCGGGAGGGCATCCGCCCGTACCTGCGCCACTACGTGCGGCCGACGATCTTCATGCTGCCGTTCAACGTCATCGGCGAACTCTCCAGGACCATCGCCCTCGCCGTCCGGCTGTACGGCAACATCATGAGCGGCACGGTCATCGTGGCCATCCTGCTCGGCCTCGCGCCGTTCTTCTTCCCGGTGGTCATGCAGCTGCTGGGCCTGATCACGGGCCTCATCCAGGCCTACATCTTCGCGGTCCTGGCGGTCGTCTACATCGCCTCGGCCGCAGCGGCCCGTACCGAGCCGCAGGAACAGGAATAGGAGTCTCCCGATGGACCTGTACGTGTCTCTGGTGGCACTGGGATCGATTGTAACCGCGGGCCTGACGATTGCCGTCGGCTCCCTCGGCCCCGCGTTCGGCGAGGGGCGCGCCGTGTCGCAGGCGCTGAGCGCCATCGCCCAGCAGCCCGACGCGGCACCAACCATTACCCGAACGCTCTTCGTCGGGCTGGCGATGATCGAGTCCACCGCCATCTACTGCTTCGTGGTGTCGCTCATCCTGATCTTCGCGAATCCGTTCTGGGAGTACGCGGTCGCCCGCGCCGGAGGCTAGCCGTGCAGATCGACTGGCTCACGGTCGGCGCGCAGATCGTGAACTTCCTGGTCCTCGTCGCGCTCCTCAGGCGCTTCCTGTATCGGCCCGTGCTCGACGCGATGGACCGCCGCGAGCAGCGGATCGCCGAGCGCCTGCACGAAGCCGAGCGGCGCGAGGCGCAGGCGAGTGCGCGCGCGCAAGAGTTCCAGGAGAAGTCGGACGACCTGGACCGCCGGCGGAAGGAACTCCTCGTGCAGGCGCGCGATGAGGCCGAAGCCGAGCGGCACGACCGCCTGCAGGACGCGCGGGCCGAGGTGGAGCGCCAGCGCGAGCGCTGGCACACGCAGCTCGAGCAGGAGTGGGACGAAGTGCGGAAGTCCCTCATCCGCCGCCTGTCCGGCGCCGTGACGGACGCGTCACGACGAGCGCTCGCGGACCTGGCGGACACCACGCTCGAGCAGGCCATTGCACGCACGTTCTGTCGGCGCCTCGCGGGCCTCGACGAGTCCGACCGCCACGCGATCGCCGGCGAGGCAGGCGCCCTCGAGCTGGCAACCACGTTCGATCCGGACGACGAGGTGCGCGCGACGTTGAGCGAGGCGGTGCAGGAGCACCTCGGCCGCGACGTCCGGTTCGTCCGGGCGAGCGACCTGACGGGCGGCATCGAGCTGCGCGCGCACGGCTGGAAGGTGAGCTGGACCATCGACGAGTACCTCCGCGAGTTCGAGGAGCGCCTGGCCGAGACCATCGCGGGCGCCTCCCACCACGTCGGGCGGTAACGGATGCTGAAGGACCTGATCGAAACAACCGCATCAGCCGTGCACGAGACGCTGGCCGGCTCCAGGTTCGCGCTGCGGGCGCGCGAGATCGGCGTCGTCACCCACGTGGGCGGCGGCATCGCCCAGGTGCGCGGGCTGCCCCACCTGACGTCCGAGGAACTGGTGGAGTTCAGTGGCAGCCAGTTCGGCATGGCGGTCAATCTGGAACCCGACTCCATCGGGGTCGTGCTGCTCGGCGACACTGGAGGGTTGGCCGCGGGCAGCGAGGCGCGTGCCACGGGACGGTTCGCCGACACGCCGGTCGGCGAGGCGCTGATCGGGCGCGTGATCGACGCGACCGGTCGCGTCCTCGATGGCGGCCGTCCGCTTGCCGTCACCGACCGCCGCCCCGTGGAGTGCCCTGCCCCAGCCATCATGGATCGGGCGCCGGTCACGCGGCCGCTGCTCACCGGGTTGAAAGTCGTCGACGCTCTCGTTCCCATCGGGCGCGGCCAGCGGGAGCTCATCGTCGGAGACCGCCAGACGGGCAAGACCACCGTGGCGGTCGACACCATCCTCAGCCAGCGGGACCAGGATGTCCTGTGCGTGTACTGCGCGATCGGACAACGCGGAACGGCCGTGGCGCGTGTCGTCGAGACGCTCCGCACGCACGGGGCCCTCGACTACTCGATCGTCGTCGTCGCCGCGGGCGAGGATGCGCCAGGCCTGCAGTTCATCACGCCGTACGCGGCCACCAGCATCGCCGAGTACTTCTCCGATCAGGGACGTGACGTGCTGATCGTCTACGACGACCTGACCCGGCACGCGCGCGCTTATCGCGAGCTGTCGCTGCTGCTCCGGCGTCCGCCGGGCCGAGAGGCCTACCCGGGAGACATCTTCTACGTCCACTCGCGCCTGCTGGAGCGCTCGGCGCACCTGGCCGACTCGCGAGGAGGCGGGTCTATCACCGCGCTGCCCATCGTCGAGACGCAGGCGCAGGACATCGCCGCCTACATCCCGACGAATCTCATCTCGATCACGGACGGGCAGATCTACCTGTCGCCCGAGCTGTATCGCAAAGGCCTGCTGCCGGCCATCGACGTCGGCAGGTCGGTGTCACGCGTCGGCGGGAAGACGCAGCTGCCGGCCTATCGTGTCGTGGCCGGCGACCTTCGCCTGGCGTACAGCCAGTTCGAGGAGCTGGAGACGTTCGCACGCTTCGCCACCAGGCTGGACGACGACACGCGCGCCTCCATCGAGCGCGGCCGGCGCGTACGGGCGGTCCTGACGCAAAGGGAGCACCACACCATTCGAGCCGCCGAACAGATCGCGATCCTGCACGCGGTCAACGCCGGGCTGTTCGACACCCTCTCGATCGACGAGGTGCCCGGCGCGGAGCGTGCGTTGTGCGACGCCACGCGACGCAGGCTGCCGGAGATCTGCGCGCGCATCGAGGCCGGTGACGCGCTCGACGACGAATCCTGGGACGCGCTGCGGCAGGTCGCACGCGGGGCCGTGCACGGCCACTGACCGCCATGGAGACATTGGAGCGACTGGCCGGAACGCTCGCGAGCCTCGACGACCTGCGATCGATCGTGCGCACGATGAAGGCCCTGGCGGCCGCCAGCATCCGGCAGTACGAGCGGGCCGTGGAGTCGCTGGGGCAGTACAATCGCACCATCGAGCTCGGCCTGCATGTCGTGCTCAGGGACATGCCCGCGCCGGTCGCGAGGGCGCATCGGGCGCCTGGCCCCGTCGGCCTGGTCGTGTTCGGCTCGGATCACGGCCTGTGCGGGCGTTTCAACGAGGACATCGCCGGCTTCGTCGACGAGCACGTCCGGACGCGCGCGGAGACCGACGACGTGCGGGTGCTCGCCGTGGGCGCACGCCTGACGCCGCTCGTGCAGGAGGCCGGCCTGCCGCCGGACGACACCCTGAGCCTGCCAGGCTCGGCCGCGCGCATCACGGCCCTGGTGGACCGGATTCTCGTCGTGCTCGATGGCTGGCGGGCCGATCCGGGCGTGGCGGCCGTCCACCTGTTCTACAACCACCGGCGCGCGGGCGCCCGCACGCACCCGATGGCGCAGCGCCTCCTGCCCGTGGACCTGCGCCGATTCCATCACCTGGAGGAGGAGCCCTGGCCGTCGCGCGTCCTGCCGACCTTCACGATGAATCGCGAGCGGCTCTTCGCGGCGCTGGTTCGCCAGTACCTCTTCGTGAGCCTCTTCAGGGCCTGCGCGGAATCGCAGGCCGCCGAGCATGCGAGCCGGTTGAGCGCCATGCAGGGCGCGAGCCGCAACCTGGACGAACGGCAGGCCGAGCTCACCGGCGAGTTCCGCCGCCGGCGGCAGGAGGCCATTACCGCAGAGCTCCTCGACGTGGTGGCCGGCTACGAAGCGCTGGGGCCTGGGCCGTCGTGAACCCGGCTCACGGCCGATGACGGCGGATCGCCGGTCCAGCGACAACGGGAACCAGGCTCATCCGCAATCAGCAGCCATTCCCGGGCGCTCGGCGCCTCCACGCGGAGCACGGCCGACAGCGGCGGCAGGAACACGGCCGCGAGCAACAGAGCCGTGCAGAGCGCGAGCGCACCCCAGATCCACGGATTGGCGACGACATCGTTCCGGAACAGGCCGGAGCCCCGGCCGCGCATGTTGAACACGTGCCAGAGCTGCGCGAAGGCCAGCGTCAGGAACGACACCGTCACCGCGCGCGCCTCGTCCATCCCGAGCCGGTCCAGCGCCATCCAGAATGCCGCGAGCACGGCGCCCGTGATGAGCCCGGCCCACAGCGCCATCTCGATCCAGTGGTCGCGGCTCAGGATCTGCTCGGCCGCGCGACGGGGCGGGCGCGTCATGACCTCGTCTCCGCCCTCGCCCAGGCCGAGTGCCAGGGCCGGGAACACGTCCGTCACGAGATTCAGAAAGAGGATCTGAAGCGGCAGGATCGGCAGCGGCGCACTCGTGACGGACGCCGAGGCAACGAGGAAGATCTCGCTGATGTTGCACGACAGCAGGTACATGACGAACCGGCGGATGTTGTCGAAGATGACACGGCCCTGGCGCACGGCAGCCACAATCGTGGCAAACGCGTCGTCTTCGAGCACCATGTCTGCGGCTTCCCTGGCGACCTGCGTGCCGCGCCGGCCCATGGCCACCCCGATATCCGCTTTCTTGAGCGCCGGCGCGTCGTTGACACCATCACCGGTCATGGCCACGACGTGGCCGCTCTTCTGAAACGCATCGATCAGGTCCAGCTTCTGTTTCGGCGCCACGCGCGCGAAGATCCTCGATCGGCTCAGCGCGTCCGGCGACTCCCGCACCCGTTCGATGTCGCCTCCCTGGAACACCTCGTGCTCGTCGTTCTGGACGAGATGCACGGCCCGGGCGATGCTGCGGGCGGTCAGCGCCTGATCGCCCGTCACCATCACCACCTGGATGCCGGCCCGCTGGCAGGCCTCGATGGCGCCCGCGGCATCGCCGCGGGGCGGGTCCACGAACCCGACCAGACCGAGCAGCCGCAATCCCTCGTAGGGCCGTGCACCCGGATCGTCGACGAGCTTGTCCGCGTGGGCCAGAAGGCGAAGCCCCTCGTCGGCCAGCCGATCCACGCGCTCCTGCCACGCCTTGCGCGTCGTGGGATCGAGCGCCCGATCGCCGCCGTCGGTTGACGTCAGGACGCTCGCCCCCAGCACCGCCTCCGGCGCGCCTTTCACCGCGACACGGTAGCGCCCGGCGCCGGTTCTGTGGACGGTCGCCATCATCTTCGTTGCCGCGTCGAAGGCTTCTTCCCGAACTTCCGGCACCTGCTTCACGAGGGCCGCCCGATGAAGCCCGGCGTTCGCCCCTGCCCGAAGCAGGGCCACTTCCAGCGGATCGCCGACGGCGGTGCCGTCGCTGTGGAGCGCCGCGTTGTTGCAGAGGACGCCAACGGCAAGGAGGTCCTTCAGCATCCGCGACTCGTCATCGGTCAGCGGGCGTCCCTCGCGGACGGCCGTGCCGTCGGCCTGGATCTCCACGAGGCCGCTGCTCAACCAGAGGCGAGTCACCGTCAGCCGGTTCTCGGTGAGGGTGCCAGTCTTGTCGGTGCAGATGACGCTGGTCGCGCCGAGCGTCTCCACTGCCGCCAGGCGCTGCACGACGGCGTTCCGCCGCGCCATCCTGAGCATGCCTCTCGCGAGCGCCAGCGTGGCGACGATGGGGAGCCCTTCGGGAATCGCCGCCACCGCGAGGGCGATGGAGGTCTCCAGCATCACGCCCAGCGCCCGGCCAGCCAGCACCCCCGCAACGGTGACCGCCGCGGCGATGGCCAGCGTCACCCAGATCAGCCGCTGGCCGAGGCGCTCGAGCCGTCTCTCGAGCGGTGTCGACGCCTCCTCGGCCTCCTCCGTCAGCGCGGCAATCGTCCCGAGCTCGGTCCGCATCCCCGTCGCGACGACGACCGCTTCCCCGGACCCGCGCGTCACGAGCGTCCCCTTGAACAGCATGTTCGCGCGACCGGCGACGGTGGTGGCGACGTCCAGCGGGTCGGGGCGCTTCGCGACGGGCAGCGATTCGCCGGTCAGCAGCGACTCGTCCACCTGCAGTTTCGACGCATCGACGAGTCGGAGGTCGGCGGTGACGATGTCGCCACCGTCGAGGACGACCACGTCGCCGGGGACGAGGTCGTCCGCCGGGACCTCCCGAACCTCGCTGTCGCGCCGGACGCGGGCGCTGAGGCGCTCCAGCCGGCGCAGGGCCTCCATCGAGCGAACGGCCTGCCACTCGGTCGCAAACCCAATCGCGGCGTTGATGCCGATCACGGCGACGATGGCTCCACCTTCAATCCAATCGCCCAGCGCAAGTGACACCGCCGCCGCGAGGCCCAACAGCAGCAGGATGACGCTCTTGAACTGATTGGCCAGCACCTGCCACACGCTGGTGTGATGCGGTTCGCGCAGCCGGTTGCGGCCCACGCGCCTCCGTCGATGCGCGGCCTCCGACGCCGCGAGTCCGCGCTCGCGGGTCACGCCGAGCGCCGCCACCACGTCCTGCCACGGCCGCGACCACGGGGAGTCGACCTCCAGACGCGGATCGCGCGCAGGGGTGCTGCTGCCAGGAGCCCGGCCGGCCGGCGTGGTGTTCGACATCGTGTTCAGGCACTCCGGGGGGAAGAGGGACGCGATGCGACTCGGCCGCGGTCACCATGGTAGCCGCGCGAAGCCCATGGAGCGAGAATGTTCGAGGGAGGCCCCACATGCCGATGGAGACCGCCGAGCGGGCCATAGTCACGGCGACACCCAATCCTTCGATTGACGTCGGCACCGCTGTGGATCTCGTCGAGCCGGACCGCAAGCTCCGGTGCGACGAGCCGACGCGCGAGCCCGGCGGAGGCGGCCTGAACGTGACCCGCGCGATCGCGCGGCTGGGCGGTGCCTCGCTGGCGTTCTGGGCCAGGGGCGGAACGACCGGGGCCCTGCTGCACGAGTTGCTCGATGGCGAAGGCGTTCTGCATCGGCCAATTCCGATGATGGGCTCGGTGCGCGAGAGCTTCGCGGTGCTGGAGCGCGCCTCCGGACGGCAGTTCCGCTTCGGCACGCCTGGACCGACGCTGGCCGCGGATGCGCTGACGGCGTTCATCGACGAGCTGGCCCGCCTCGAGCCCTTCCCGGCGCTGGTCGTCGGCAGCGGAAGCCTTCCACCCGGTGTTGACGAACGGTTCTATGCGGACCTCGCGGAAGCCGTGGCGGCCGGCGGCGGCCGCTTCATCCTCGACACGCACGGCGCACCGCTCCGGCACGCCCTCAGCACGCACTGCGTTCATCTGATCAAGCCGAACCTGCGCGAGCTGGGCGCGCTCGTCGGGCAGGAGCTCGAGAGCGACGCCGACATCGCCGAGGCGGCGCGCGCGATGGTTCTCGACCGTGCCTGCGACATCGTCCTGGTGTCCCTGGGAGCCGCCGGCGCGCTGGTGGTGACCCGGGACGGCGCGGACCGCATTGTCGCGCCCACCGTGCCCGTCCGGAGCCGAATCGGCGCCGGCGACAGCACGGTTGCCGGCGTGGCGCTCGCACTGGCGCGAGGCCAATCCCTCGCCCGCGCCGCGCGTTTCGGCGTGGCGGCGGGAGCCGCCGCGGTCATGACGCCCGGCACCGAGCTCTGCCGGCGGGAGGATGTCGCACGCCTGTTCGCGCGCATGCTATAAGGCGACATGACCGTCTGGCCGGGCAGGCCGTACCCGCTGGGCGCCACCTGGGACGGCGAGGGCACGAACTTCTCCGTCTTTTCGGAAGTCGCGGAGGGCGTCGAGCTCTGCCTGTTCGATGAGGCGGGCCGGGAAGAGCGCGTCGATCTGCCTGAGTGCTACGCTTTCTGCTGGCACGGCTACCTGCCGGGGGTCGGTCCCGGGCGGCGTTACGGGTTTCGCGTGCACGGCCCGTGGAACCCCGACGAAGGCCACCGCTGCGACCCGGCCAAACTCCTGCTGGATCCCTACGCGAAGGCCGTTGCCGGAGAGGTCCGCTGGGACGAGGCCGTCTTCTCGCATCGCTTCGACGACCCGGACGGGGAGCCGAACCGGAAGGACAGTGCGCCGTTCACGCCCCGCAGTGTCGTGATCGATCCGCGCTTCGACTGGCAGGACGACCGGCCACCAGCGACGCCGCTGCACGAAAGCGTGCTCTATGAGCTGCACGTCAAGGGCTTCACCGCGAGACACCCGGACGTCGCCGAGGAGCTGCGCGGGACCTATGGCGCCATCGCTCACCCCGTCGCCATCGACCATCTGAAGCGGCTGGGCGTCACGGCCGTGGAGCTGATGCCCGTTCATCAGTTCGTCCACGCGAAGCATCTCGTCGACCGCGGCCTCCGCAACTACTGGGGGTATGACTCCATCGCGTACTTCTCGCCCCACAACGAATACTCCCGTTCGGGTCAGCCGGGCGATCACGTGCGCGAGTTCAAGGGCATGGTCAAAGCGCTTCACCGTGCCGGCATCGAGGTCGTGCTCGACGTTGTCTACAACCACACGGCAGAGGGCAACCATCTCGGCCCCGTCCTGTCGTTGGAGGGCCTCGACAACAAGGCGTACTACCGGCTCGTGGACGGCGATCGCCGCCACTACATGGACTACACGGGCACGGGAAACACGCTGAACATGCGGCACCCGCACGTCGTGCAGCTCATCATGGACTCGCTGCGCTACTGGGTGCTGGACATGCACGTCGACGGATTCCGCTTCGACCTGGCCGCGGCCCTGGCCCGGGAGTTCCATGAAGTCGACCGCCTCGCCACCTTCTTCCAGGTCGTTCAGCAGGACCCCGTCGTCAGCCAGGTGAAGCTCATCGCCGAGCCCTGGGACGTCGGCGAGGGCGGGTACCAGGTAGGGCAGTTCCCGCCGCTCTGGGCGGAATGGAACGGCAAGTACCGCGACACGCTGCGGGACTTCTGGCGAGGGGAACACCGGACGCTCGAGGAGTTCGCGTACCGGTTCTCGGGAAGCGCGGACCTCTACGAGCACTCGGGGCGTCGGCCGTTTGCCAGTGTGAACTTCGTGACCGCGCACGACGGCTTCACCCTGCGCGACCTGGTGTCATACGACGAGAAGCACAACGAGGCGAATGGCGAGGGCAACCGCGACGGCGAGCGTCACAACCGCTCGTGGAACAGCGGGGTGGAAGGCCCCTCGGACAATCCAGGCGTGAACGCCCTCCGCGCGCGCAGGCAGCGGGGCTTCCTGGCCACGCTGCTCCTCTCGCAGGGCATCCCGATGCTGCTGGCCGGCGACGAGATCGGCCGGACTCAGGGGGGCAACAACAACGCCTACTGCCAGGACAACGAGGTCTCCTGGATGGACTGGGCGCACATGGACTGCGAGCTGCTGGCCTTCGTGCGGCGGCTGATTGCGCTCCGCCGGGATCATCCTGTCCTCCGCCGCCAGCGATGGTTCGTCGGGCGCCCGATTCCCGGGCAGGCGAACGACGTGGCCTGGTTCACGCCGGAGGGGCGTCCGATGGGCAACGACGACTGGAGCGCGAGCGTGGCCCCGAGCCTCGGCGTCTTCCTCAATGGGCGGGCCATTCGAAGCCATGGCCCCCGAGGCGAGCGCATCACCGATGACAGCTTCCTCCTGCTCCTGAACGCGCACCACGAGGCCGTGCCTTTCACGCTTCCCGGAGGTGACTGGGGCACGCGCTGGGCGGAGGTCTTCGATACGGCGGACTCGGCGGGCTCCACGCCCCGCCAGCCCGTCGACAGCGGCCATCGCATCGATCTCGAAGGACGGTCGCTCGTGCTGTTGCGGCGGGTCGACTCCAGATGATCGAGGCAGTCCTGTTCGACATGGACGGCGTGATCACCGACACGGCGCAGGCGCACGCCGCGGCATGGAAGCGCGTGTTCGACGAGTATCTCGAGGCACGTGCCCGGGGCCGGAACGAGGAATTCCGACCCTTCGATGCCAGGCACGACTATCGCGCGTTCGTCGACGGCAGGCCACGGTACGACGGCGTCGAGCGGTTCCTCGAATCGCGCGGCGTCCGGCTGCCGTACGGGGCCGAGACGGACGAGCCGGAGATGGAGACGGTGTGCGGCCTTGGCAACCGCAAGGACCGGTACTTCCGTGAGTGGCTGGGCCAGCACCAGGTGGAGGCCTTTCCGGGGGCCATGAGGCTCGCCGACGAGCTCCGGCGCGCCGGCGTCAAGACCGCGGTGTTCTCGGCCAGCCGCAACGCCGGCGCCGTGCTGCGCAGCGCCGGCGTGCTCGACCGTTTCGATGCCACGGTCACGGGTGGGGACGCCGCGAGACTGAACCTCGCGGGCAAGCCCGACCCGGCCGTGCTGCACGAGGCCGCCGGCCGCTTGGGTCTGGCGGCCGCGCGCACGGCCGTGCTCGAGGATGCCACCGCGGGGGTCGAGGCCGCGGTTCGCGGAGGGTTCGGGCTGGTGATTGGCGTGGATCGCGAGAGCAACCGCGAGGCGCTGCGGCGAGCCGGCGCGCACCTCGTGGTGCAGCACGTCGGCGAACTCACGTGGGTGCCGGGCGAGGGACTGGTGGTGAAGAGCCTGCGGACGCTGCCCCTGGCCCGCGACCACAGGGACGAGCTGAGAGCCCGCCTGGAGCGACGCCAGCTGGCGGTGTTCCTCGACTACGACGGCACACTGACCCCCATCGTCGAGGATTACACCCGGGCGTTCCTTCCGGAGGAGATGCGCGCGGCCGTCGCCGCGCTCGCCAGGCACTCGGTGGTGGCCATCGTGAGCGGCCGGGATGCGGACGTCGTGCGTGGGCTCGTGGCGCTCGACTCGGTCTACTACGCGGGCAGCCACGGCTTCGACATCCGTGGCCCCGGGGGATGGCGTCACAGCCTCGAGAAGGGCGTCGAGTTCCTTCCCCTGCTGGACGACGCGGAACGGCAGCTCCGCGGGCTGCTCGCCGGCATCGCCGGCCATGCCGTCGAGCGCAAGCGCTTCTCCATCGCCGTGCACTATCGGCGAGCCGCTGACGCCGACGTCGCGCGGATCGCCTCCGTCGTGGATGATGTGGTCGCGGAGCACCGCGGCCTGCAGAAGGGGCGCGGAAAGAAGGTGTTCCGCGTCCAGCCCGCGATCGACTGGGACAAGGGGCGCGCGGTCCTGTGGCTCCTCCAGCGCCTCCAGCTGGATCGGCCCGACGTCCTTCCCATCTACCTTGGCGATGACATCACGGACGAGGATGCGTTCCGCGCCCTCGCCGGTCGGGGCCTCTGCCTGGTGGTCCGCGATCCGGACGACCGGCCGACGGCGGCGGACTACGCGCTCGCCGACCAGGCCGATGTGAGGCGGTTCCTGGAGTTCCTGACCGCGATGGCGGGAGCATCCAGCTGACTCGGGGTCCGAAGGAGCGCATGGACCACTGGCACTTCGTCTACGAGGGCTACGATCCCGCGCAGGAAGGGCTGCGGGAGGCCCTCTGCACGCTGGGGAACGGATTCTTCGCGACGAGGGGCGCGGCGCCGGACAGCAAGGCCGACGAGGTGCACTACCCCGGGACCTACGTGGCCGGCGGGTACAACCGGCTGACGACGACGATCGACGGCCGCGAGGTCGAGAACGAGGATCTCGTCAACTTCCCCAACTGGCTGCCGTTGACCTTCCGGGCCGACGACGGCGACTGGTTCCGGCTGGACGATGTCGAGGTCGTGTCGTATCGGCAGGATCTGGATCTCAAGACCGGCGTGCTCCGCCGGGACCTGCGCGTCCGCGACGGGCGCGCCCGGACGACGCGCGTGCGGGAGCGGCGGCTCGTCAGCATGGCGGACCGCCACCTGGCCGCGATCTCTCTCGAGCTGACCCCGGAGAACTGGTCGGGCCCGCTGGCGATCCGCTCGGCCCTCGACGGTTCGGTCACCAACAGCGGCGTGCGCCGCTACCGAAACCTCGCCAACCGTCATCTCGAGACGCTCGAGCGGCACCATCTGGGCGCTGACGCCATCTTCCTCCGCGTCCGCACCAGCCAGTCGTTCATCCAGGTGGCCGAAGCCGCGCGCACGCGCGTGTACCGGGACGGCCGGGAGGTCGAAGCCGAGCGCCGCATCGAGGTGGAGCCGGACGAGATCGCGCAGGAGATTGCGCTGACAGTCCGGGAAGGCGAGACGATCGTCGCTGAGAAGGTCGTAGCATTCCACACGTCACTGGACCGGGCGAGCACCGAGCCGGGCCTGGAGGCGAAGCGCACGCTGGCGTATGCGGGCTGCTTCGAGGCCATCCTCGAGGCGCACGCCCTGGCCTGGGCGCACCTGTGGGACGAGTGCGACATCGAGCTGGACGACGATGCGACTGCGGGCACCGAGCTCAAGCTCCGTGTCTACCTGTTCCATCTCCTGCAGACGGTCTCGGCTCACACGGTCGAACGGGACGCCGGTGTGCCGGCCCGCGGCTGGCACGGCGAAGCCTATCGCGGGCACATCTTCTGGGACGAGCTCTTCATCTTCCCGTTCCTGAACCTCCGACTGCCCACCCTGACGCGGGCGTTGCTGCGCTACCGCCATCGGCGCCTGACCGAAGCCAGGCGGGCCGCGCTGGACGCGGGGTACCGGGGCGCGATGTTTCCCTGGCAGAGCGGCAGCAACGGGCGCGAGGAGAGCCAGCGGGTCCACCTGAATCCGCGGTCCGGCCGGTGGATCCCCGACCACACGTTTCGCCAGCGCCACATCAACGCGGCCATCGCCTACAACATCTGGCAGTACCACCAGGCGACCGACGACCACGAGTTCCTGTACGCCTACGGCGCCGAGATGCTCCTCGAGATCGCGCGCTTCTGGGCCAGCCTCGTGGTCCACAATGCTGCGATTGATCGGTACGAGATCAGGGGTGTGATGGGGCCAGACGAGTATCACACGGCGTATCCGGGCGTCGATCCCGGGACGGAAGGCGGTGTCGACAACAACGCCTACACGAACGTGATGGCCGCATGGGTCCTGAACCGGGCGTGCGACGTCATCGATCTGCTGCCGAAGCTGCACTGCCGGAAACTGTGCGAGCGGATCGGCCTGACGGCCGAGGAGATTGCCCACTGGCACGAGATCGGGCGCAGGCTCCGCGTCCCGTTTCACGGAGACGGCATCATCAGCCAGTTCGAACGCTACGACCAGCTCATCGAGTTCGATTGGGAGGCGTACCGGGACAAGTACGGCGACATCCAGCGCCTGGACCGCATCCTGGAGGCCGAGGGCGACACGCCGAACCGGTACAAGCTCTCCAAGCAGGCGGACGTGCTGATGCTCTTCTACCTGTTCTCGGCCGACGAGCTGAGGCTGCTGTTCGAGCAGCTGGGCTACCCGTTCGACCACGACACGATCCCGCGAAACGTCTCCTACTACCTGGCGCGGACCTCTCACGGCTCCACCTTGAGCCGCGTGGCGCACTCCTGGGTCCTGGCGCGCTCCGACCGTCCACGCTCGTGGTACCTGTTCCAGGACGCGCTCGACAGCGACATCGCCGACATCCAGGGCGGGACGACGCCGGAGGGGATTCACGTCGGGGCCATGGCCGGCACGATCGATCTCATCCAGCGGTGCTACCTGGGCATCGAGATGCGGGCGAACGCGCTGCACTTCGACCCGGCGCTCCCCGCCGACCTCGGCCGCGTGCGGGCCCGCTTGCGCTACCGGCGCCAGACACTCGACATCGAGGTCAATCACGACGCGCTTCGCGTCAGCAGTCGTCCGCAGCCTGCCGCGCCGATCACCATCGGCTACCGCGGGCACTTCAGGGACGTGTCGCCCGGCGACACCTATGAGTTCCGGCTCATCAAGCCCGAGGAGCGCGACCGCGACGAGAATCGGCGCGCCTGACAGCCGGCGACCGCCAGCCGCACTCCTCGAGCGCGCGCGTCAGCGCCGCAAGCGTCGGCGGCACGCGCAGCACCACGGGGTCGCCGTCACGCCGCTCGACGCAGCGGGCGTTGTCGTCCACGAGGATGGCACGCACCCCCGCGCGCCGAGCGCCCTCGATGTCTTCGTGCGGGCTGTTGCCGACGAGCACCGCCGACGCCGCCGGCAGGTGCAGCCGGTCGAGGGCAACCCGGATGATCCGTGGATCCGGCTTCCTGACACCAACCTCCGACGAGAGGACCAGCGTGTCGACGGACTGGAGAATCGGATGGCTGTCGAGGTCGACCCGCGTCAGCACGGCTTCGGTGTTCGACACGATGGCGAGACGGCAGGAGGTCTGGCGCAGCGCCTCGAACAGCGGCGCCGCGTACGGCCGAATCGAGAGGGTTTCAGTCGACAGCCGCCGGAAGAGGCGCCCGAACGTGGGCACATCGAGACGAGACCCACAACTCGCCAGCAGCCGGCCGAACACCGGCTCCATCAGGAAGCCCTCGCCGATGTGGCGGCCTTCTTCCCGGAGAATCTGCTGATAGCGACGCCGGATCTCCACGGCCGGCGTGGCCCGAGCGCCGCTCGCCGCCAGGGCCTCCGCCAGCCCCTGCCAGAGCGCAGGCTGGTCCTCGTCGACCCGCAGGTCGAGCAGCGTGCCGTACAGATCGAAGAGCACGCCCCTGACTCCGCCCGGTTTCGGCATGGACGTCATCGGAGCCGCACCGTCATGGAAGGTCCGTGAGTATCCGCTCGAACCGCGCCAGCCCCTCGAGGTCCACCCGCTCGTCTGCCGCGGCACAGTCTCCGTTCACCTCCGCCGCCGCGCGCATCAGCGCTTCTTCGATGCTCCCCGCCCCGCGAGTCGCCAGAACTGCGCCTCGCTCAGCAGCGTGATCCGCACGCCCTTCTCGCGCAGGCGCTTGATCTCCATCAGCTTGAGGCCGCCGTCCTTCCCCGCGGCCTGCCGCGGGTTCGGGCGGCCCCGCACGAGCACGGTCGTCAGGGCGGAGGGGCCCGTGTGCACGATCGCCCCGGCGCGCCGCGCAGCCTTCGCGGCGTCGGCCCTGGGGACGCTCAGGATGCCGGTGAAGGCCAGGTGCACGCCCTTCAGCGACTTCGCGGCGCCCACCCGCATGCGCGCCGGCGCCTGCTCGAGCGCGCGAATCAGCTCGTCCGCGCTCTCGTAGCGCTTCCGGCGCTCGCCGATGCAGCGGTACACGATCTCCTTCAATTGGTCGCTGCAGTCGAGCGTGCGCACCTCGGGCGTCCGCACCCGACGCGTGGCGTCCCCTTTGACCAGCATGCCGAGGAGCTGCCCCACCTGGTAGACGTCGTCTCTCGCCTGCCACTTCGGCACCGCGCCGTCGAAGATGTCGCTCGGCGCCATCAGCGGGTTGAGCGTGCGGGCCGTGATGCCCCGACGATCGCTCTGCTGCCGGACGATGCCGAAGTCTCCGAGCTTGAGGCGGAATCCCTCGCAGACGAACACGTTCAGCGGGGTGAGATCCCGGTGCAGGAGCTGCCCGCGATGCAGCCTGTCGAGCACGTGCAGGATGCCGGCGATCTCGCGCCGCACGGTCGTCTCGCGCCACGGCTTCGGGTGGCGCGCGAGGTACGCGCTCAAGTCGCCGTGCGGCGCGTACTCCATGGCAAGGCGGTACAGCACCTGGCCGGACTGATCCATCACGGGAAACGTGTCGAACACCCGAACGGCCCGGGGATGGTCGTGGAGCAGCTGGCCGAAGTACGCCTCGCGCAGCCATCCGTCGAGCCGCGTGCTGACCTTCACGCACACCGTGTCTGGCACGCTGGTGGACGGGCCGATGCGGGTCGCGAGGAACACCTGGCCGAAACCGCCCTGCCCGAGCATGCGCCCGATGCGGTACGAAAGCCGCGATTCAACGCTGTGGACGATCTGTCCGCTGCCCAGCAGCGCGAGCGTGGAGCGGTCCCCGGGGAGCGTGGCGGCCCTCGTCGTGGCGCTGGTCGTGGGGCGGGGCATGACGACCGCTCAGGATAACGCGGCTGGATGCCAATGGTGGGGCGATGCTGCACGCCGTTTCACCGTTCTTCCCGCAGCGCCGGGCTGGGCTCGATGCGGGGCGCGGCCGATACGTCGGAGAAGGAGGAGCGATGCGCAAGCCATCCGTCGGGTTCCTCGGGCTCGCCTTGGCGCTGCTGGCGATGGCCTGCGGTGGCGGGTCGGCGCCGGATGAAGCCGGCGGGACGGCCACGGTGGTCGTGGCCGACCAGGGCTTCGACGTGGACAAGGTCACCCTGACGTACGCGTTCGGAGAAGACGGCTACTTCCGGGTCGAGGGCAACGACGCAGCGCACGCGAACGAGGATTGCCTGCCGGGGCTCGGCGGGGGACTCGCGCTGTACGGGGAGATGCCGGCGGCGGTCACCTCCCTCGCGGATCTGGCGGGCCATGAGCTGCCCTTCGAGTTCTCGGGTGACGGCGACGACTTCAACCTGTGCTTCGTGGGATCGAATGGCCTGCTCGGCGTCGAGAGAGGAACCGTGCGCTTCGACGCGGTCGATGGCACGACCGTGAGGTTCTCCTTCTCGGGCAGCTTCATCCTGTACGACGGCGAGGGCGGCGAATCACCCGGCGCGCTGAACGCCTCGGGCCAGGGGACGGCGCACGCCCTCACCGAGTGACCGGTACCGACGATGCAGTGAACCGGGGATTGGCTGCCCATGAACCTTCCGCTACTCTCGCGGCACGTGGCGGCCACTCTCGAGTCGGACGAGTGGCGGAACCTGTCGCGGGCGCTCAGCGACCTGCTGGTGGAGCTCTCCGTGGCGGTACACAAGCACGCCATGTATCCGCGGCGCCACCCGGCGCTCGCCTCGGTGGCGGGGGCGGTGCTGCTGCGGACGGCTCCGCTCTTCGCCGACCGTGAGATCGCGATCGGAGTAGCGCGCCGCCAGCTGATGATCGAGGGCGTCGCCACGGATCCGTCCCATCCCGTGCTGAGCCGGCTGGCCGAGTGCCTGCACGCCCATCACCTGGGTGCCATCAGCCTGCTGCGCGGGCTTCAGGCCGACGAGCTCGGCGACCTGCTGCACCTGCTGGCGGTGGAGCCCGAGCAGGGCGGGGCCATCGGGCTCGTCCCCGCGGACCAGCGACCGTCCTGGCCACACCTGCGGCTCCATCCGCTGGCGTTCGACCGCCTCGCCATCGTGGCGTCCGACGCGGACGGCGCGCCCGACTCCGAGCGATGCTGGCAGGGCGGGGAACTGTGGCTGGGGCTCGCTCAGGCCGCGCTCGCCGGTCCGCAGCCGGAGGTGGATCCGCGCGAAGCCGGGCCCGAGGCCCTGGCCCGCGCCATCGACGCGCGTGCGGGCGCGGAGGCCTACGACCAGGTGATCGCCGGCTACCTGCTGCAGATCGCCCAGGCGCTCCGGACGGCCAGCGGGGCGGAGGTGGACGCCCTGCGCGCACGCACCTCGCAACTCATCGCGGCGCTGCAGCCCGAGACGTTGAGGCGGCTGGTCCGGACCAGCCGGTCGGAATCGGGACCGCACGAGTTCGTGCGCGACGCGGCCCAGGGGCTCCACGTGGATGCGGTGCTCGAGGTCCTGAAGGCGACGGCCGACGTGGCCGGCGAGACGATCTCGCACGGTCTCATCCGCATGCTCACGAAGCTGGCCGCCAACGCCGGGGGCCGCGACCCGGCGGTGTCGCTCGCCGCAGACGACGCCCTCCGGGCGCAGGTGGTCCGCCTGCTTGCCGACTGGAGGCTGGCGGATCCGAACCCGGAGTCCTACGCCCGGCTGCTGCAGCACCTGGCCACGTCGGACCAGGGTGGCGCCGACACCGACGGCGCCGACGCCGACCCGTCCTTCCGCGTGGTGCAGATGGCGCTCGAACTGGGAGACATGGGTCCCCAGGTCCAGAAGGTGGTCGCGCGCCAGATCGAGCGTGGCGCCATTGGCGCGCTGGTCGGGCTCGTCGCGAAAGCCCCACAGGAGGGGAAGGCCGCCGCGGCGGCGCTGCACGCACAGCTCACCGCCACGTCCACGCTGGAGCGCCTGCTGGCCGAGGAGCCGATCGACTTCGCCACGCTCGACATCCTGCTGCCGTCCCTGCCGGTGGCCAGCTGCGAGCCGCTGCTCGATTCGCTCGCAAACTCCACGAGCCGCGTCACCCGGCGCCGGCTGCTGGATCGGCTCGCGGATGCGCCGCAGGACCTGTCGCCGTTCATCGTGGCCCGGCTCTCGGACTCCCGCTGGTTCGTGCAGCGCAACATGCTGCTGCTGTTCGAGCGCCGGCGCTCGGTGCCCGAGGGCTTCTCGATGGCGCCCTGTCTCTCTCACGCCGACTGGCGTGTCCGGTACGAGGCCGTCCGTCTCGTGTTGACCCATCCCGGACCGCAGGACGCCGTCCTCCGGCTGGCGCTGGGCGACGATCAGCCTCGCATCGTCGGGCTGGCCCTGGGCGCGCTGCGGCAATCGTGCCCGGCCGACCTGGTAGGTCCTGTCGCGGCGATCGCCACGAACCCATCCTGGCCCGAGGAGACGCGCCTGCTGGCGGCCGCCGCGCTCGGCGCCAGCCGGCAGCCGGCCGCGCTCGACGCCCTCGTGGCCATGGTCGATGGCGGCCGCACGCTGCTCGGGCGGTCCAGGCTGGCGAAGGCGTCGCCCCTGTGCCTGGCCGCGCTGCGGGCCATGGCACGCCACTTCTCCGGGAACCGCGCCGCGGAGCCGTACCTGAAGCTGGCCCGGTCATCCCCGATCAACGACGTGCGGTCGGCCGTCGCCACGGAGACGCCATGAGCGATCCCGTCCGCTTCCTCCACGCCTTGGCGCAGGCGCTGTCGGTGATGACGCTCTATCCCGAGGGTCACCCGTCACGCGAGCGGGTCGTGGACGCCGCGTACGAGGAGCTGGATGGCCTCTGCTCCGGCGATTCGCTGCCGAACTTCACGTTCCTGGAGGGCGAGGTCATCATGGGGCGTCACCGGCTGCGCGAGATGCGCGGCTGGGATTGGTCGGCGCGGCTCGCGGAGGCCGGCGTGGGGCGGCTGGAGTTCGAGCGGCGGGTCGCGCGGGCCGAGTTCGATGGCCTCCTCGATGAAATCCACGTCCGGCTCGTGCCTTCGGCCATCGAGACATCGGCACGGCGCCAGATGCGCGACCTGGGCGTGCGATTCGGCGCCGTGGGGCTCGACTTCGAGCCCGTGCGGCGGCCGCCCGCGATGCTGGCCGACCGGCGCGACCTCACGGACGAAGTCGACACGCTCCACTGGATGCACGCGGAAGTCGGCGAGGGGCGCGGGATCCCCGTGCTCGAGGCGGAGGCGGTCGTGCGATCGCTCTCCATTGCGATGCACGCCGACAGCGGATTGCTGCTGCCGCTGCTGGAGCTCAAGGAGTTCGACCAGTACACGACCACACATTCCCTGAACGTCTCGGTCCTGGCCATGGCGCTGGCGCAGTCGTGCGGCCTGGCTGCCCAGGACGTACGGGCCATCGGGGTCTCGGGGCTGCTCCACGACGTGGGCAAGACCCGGATTCCTCTCGCGCTCCTCACCAAGCCCGGCAGGCTCAGCGACGAGGAGCGGGCGATCATGAACCGCCACCCGAGCGACGGCGCGCGCCTCATCCTGCAGGGCGAGTCCGATCTCGAACTCGCGGCCGTCGTGGCCTACGAACACCACATCATGCTCGACGGCGGCGGGTATCCCCGCCTGCACTACGACCGGGCCTGCGCCTTCGGCAGCCGCCTGGTGCACGTGTGCGACGTCTACGACGCCCTCAGCACGAAGCGGCCGTACCGCGACGCCTGGCCGCAGGAGAAGACGCTGGCCTACCTGGAAGAGCGGGCCGGCACCGAGTTCGACCCGGGCCTGGTCGCAGCGTTCGTGCGGATGATGCGCGAAGGTGCCGCGCAGATCTGCCGCTTCGACGCCGTCGGGCACGGCGCATCCGACCCTGAACCGGCGCCCTGAATCCGCGCTACTTCCCGTTCAGCTCGTCGTAGATGGCCTGCACCGCCGCCTTCAGCCGCGTGGCCTCGTAGCCCGGATACTTGCCCATCCACGTCGTCTCGGCCGCGGCCTGATCGACGGTCTTCCCCGCCTTGTGCGCCGCTGCCGTCTGCGCGTAGAGCTCGGCGGTGAACTGCTGGAAGAGCGCCAGGTCCTTCCATCCCGCCACCGGCTGGTGCCCGCCGATCACGGTGTCCACGTTCTTCACGTTGTCGAGGACCTTCCTCAGGGTTTGCGGCCACTCCCGGCCGCTCCCGCCGTTGCTGCGGTCGATGAACGGCGCATCCTTCCAGGGGAACATGTCCCCCGCCTGCATCGTGCGGAGCGCCGTGTAGACGATAAAGGTGTCGCCGTCGGTGTGGCCGGCGCCGAAGTAATAGAGGTCGATCTGGTCCTTGCCCGACCCGAGCGTCAGCCTGTCCTTGAAGGTGCGCTTCGGCAGGAACTGTGCCTTGTCGCCCTTAAAGGCGTCCATGCGCGCCATGTTCGCCTTCGTGTTCTCGTGGACGACGCTGTCCACGGAGGCGCCGAAGAACCCGTTGCTGCCCGTGTGGTCGCCGTGCGTGTGGGTGTTGATGATGGTGGTGACCGGCTTGTCCGTGACCGTGCGGATGCGATCCAGCAACGCCTGCCCCCAGCCCGCGAGCTTGGTGTCAACGACGACCACGCCCTTGTCGGTGACGAAGACGCCCGTGTGGCCACCGCTGAAGGTCTCGCGCGGCATCGGGGTGGCGCCGGTGATGATGTAGAGGTTGTCCCTGACCTTCTCGATCTTCGTCGCGGCCAGGGCGGCCGCGGAGGGCGCTGCCGGGGGTGCCTGGAAGGCGGCGACGGCCATCGACAGCCCGCCGATGGCGATGATCAGGCCGAGCGTGAGTCCTCGTCTCATGAACGTCCTCCCGAGTAGCAGGCGCCATCCTACCCCCGGCCGCTCCCGAAGCGCCAGCCGCGGACGCCAGCGCCTGGGCGTGGAGAAGGGCAATCGGGCGATCACGGTGGCAAACCCCGGCTGGCCTGGCACCGACCCGCGTGTTGCGTGGCGTCAGGGGCCGTACGCAATCCGGTAGATGAACCCCTTGTTATCGTCCGACACGTAGAGGGCGCCATCGGGCCCGGTGACAAGGCCCCGCGGCCGTCCCGACACGACGCCGTCCTTCAGCCAGCCCGTGGCGAAGTCGTCACTGGCGACTGGCCGGCCATTCTCCATGCGCACGCGGATCACCTTGTAGCCGTTCCTCGCGGATCGTCTCGTCGATCCATGCAGGGAGACGTACATCGTCCGGTACTCTTCGGGGAAGCGCGTGCCTGTATAGAACGTGAGACCGAGCGGCGTGCTGTGGGCGGGAAGCTCGAGCGCGGGCGGCACGGCGCGAGTCGCGTCCACGGTCCTGGGCGCGCCCGCGATCTCGGGGACGTGGCTCCCGACATTCTGGCCATGGAAGAACGGGAAGCCGTAGTGGCGTCCATCCTCGAGGAGATTGATCTCTTCGGGCGGCGCATCATCGCCCAGGCCATCCTGCCCGGTGTCGGCGGCCCACAGGCGGCCGGTGCCCGCATCCCAGTCCAGGCCGACCGCATTGTGAAGCCCGGCCGCGAAGGTGCGACCGTTGCGGCCGTCAGCATCGAATACCTGGATGGTGGTTCGGCGGGGGTCGCCCTCGATGCAGACATCGCACGACGATCCGATGCTCACGTACAGGCGACCGTCGCGGCCGAACAGGATGGATCGCGACACGTGCACTGCAGGCGTCGACGACGGCAGCTCGACGAAGACCTCGGGGTCGCCGCGCGGTGCGCCCATCGACCACGGCACACGAACGACGGCAGGCGTCGTGCCGACGTAGAGGTAGCCATCGCGGAATGCGAGCGTGTGCGCGTTGGTGAAGCCGCTCAGAACGACCTTCGGCTCGGCCCGACCGTCGCGGTCCGCGTCCGGCAATGCCACCACGTCGCCCCGCCGCGCGAGGTGCAGCGTGCCCTCGGGGCTCACGGCCATCATCCGCGCCCCCTGGAGATCGGCGGCGAAGATGGCAATGTTGAACCCGGGCGGCACGCGCAGGTCGCCCGGCGGCGCGACGGCAGGCGCTGGTGCCTGCGTTGCCGACGGCGCAAGCGTCAGGGCACAGGCCGTCGGGACGGCCAGCAGGATGATCCGCACGCGGCCGAGTGTACCTCCAGACCCGGCCCAGCCCTAGAATGCCGCATGCTGGCCAACGAACTCGCCGCCCTGTTCGTCCGCGACCTCACGCGCCTGCGCCAGGAGATCGAGGCGTTCCCCGATACGGCGACGCTCTGGGCCACGGCGCCTGGCATTTCGAACGCCGCCGGGACGCTCGCTCTGCACCTCGAAGGCAACCTGCGCGAGTACATCGGCCGCCAACTCGCTCACGTCGACTATCGCCGCGACCGGCCGGCAGAGTTCAGCACGCGAGGTGTGAGCCGGGAGGAGCTGGCGAGGCGGGCCGGGGCGTTGCGCGAAGAGATACCCGCGGTCATCGCGAGCCTGTCGGACGCGGAGTTGTCGGCGACGTTTCCCGAGATGGTGCTGGGAGCCCCGACGAGCACGCGGCAGTTCCTCATCCACCTGAGCGGACACTTGAACTACCACCTCGGGCAGATCGACTACCTGCGCCGGGTGTCCACCGGGAGCGGCGCCCTCGTGCTCGCGGGGCTCGCCTCCTGAGCCCATCCCTCGATCTTCCGGTGCCGGTCACGAGTCGTCCGACGCGCCTCGCCAGCCATCCCCGCTCGTGCAGGCCGTTTCACTTCGTCGCCGGCTTCTTCGCGCTCAGCGCGTCGGACGACTCGTACGCCTCGCGCAGCCAGTCTGTGATCGGGGGCTCCACCTCGTCGCGATGGTGGAGGTGAAGGATGTGTGCCACCTTCACGCGCGACGCCGGAGCGGTGCGACGCACCTGCGGCGCCCTCAGCGTGCGGCCCAGGAAGATGCACACCTCCAGGTGGCTTCGCCTCGGCCGTACGAAGAAGTAGCAGGCCTGGCGGGCGAACATGATGGCCCGGCCGGACGCGTAGATCCGTTGCTCGCCAAACGACACGGCCGTCTCGCGAATCCGCTGCCAGGCTTCGCGCAAGTCGTCGTCGAGATCGTCGGTGAGCGCGGCCTCGGTGGTCGTCCAGCAGTCGTGCGCCTCGCCCGGCTCGATCCACTGCCCGCAGTGATGACACGCGCGGCCGGCCACGCGCCGATTCTACCCGCGGCCGGAAGCCGTGCGCCTCACCAGCCCGGCAGCAGGTTGAACGCGAACATCCAGCCCTGGTTCCGCCGCTGGAACGGCTTGACGATGTCGAACTCGGCCACCGCGAAGCCGAGCAGGTTCACGCGGAACGCCACGCCCGCCGACGCCACGCCCTCGCGCGCCCCGCCGAAGAGGTCCGGCTTCTGCCCGCGGCTCCAGGCCACGCCCGCATCGGCGAACAGGGCGACCTCGACGGGAATGGGCCCGTACATCCCCCGCGAGAGCCCGAATGGCCTGAGCAGCGGGAAGCGCACCTCCGCGCTCCCCACCATGAGGCGGCTGCCGAGCAGGCGATCGATGGCCGGGCAGTCGCTCGTCGCATCCGGCACGCAGTCGCTCGAGTCGAAGCTGGTGACGTCGTAGCCGCGCACGAGGCTCGGATACCCGATGTAGAGCGGGTACAGCCGCGCGTCCTCGCCGCCCTTCCCGTATCGCCCGTAGTGCAGGCCGCGGACGGCGAAGGTGTAGAAGGGCGCCGGCATGAAGTAGCGGCGGTAGTCGGCCAGCAGGTTCGTGAAGGTGATGGTCCCGAACGCGGGGCTGGCCTCGAGGCGGTAGCGCTGGCCCTGGATGGGACTCGTGGCCCCGAACGTCGACGTGTCGAACACGAACGCCGCCGACGAGGTGCCCAGCGTCAGCGGGTCGCCGAGCGAAGTCGTTTCCGTGGCGTCCTCGTAGAGCTGCCCGGTGAGGAGCGAGTACGACGTGGTGCGGACGATCTGCTCGAACGAGATGTGCCCGATGCCGCCCGTGAACTCGACGCGGCGCGCGCGGTCGAACGGGTAGGCCACGACACCCGATGCCGACCGCTCGGTCTGGCGATAGATGTAGAGCTGATCGGTCTCGATCAGATCACCGTTCGGCGCCCGCTGGACGACGTACTGATAGCCGCCGCTCAGGTACGGGAACTGCCCGCCGGTCGCGCCCCAGTTCCACCGGTGCTCCCGATCCAGGTACGCGACCTCGGCGCCGATGTCCTTCACGCTGAACTCGCCGGTGAGGCCGGAGTTGACCTGGACGGCCGTGCCGAGGAGGTGGTTCTCGAGCATGTCGCTGAAGATCAGGCTGAGCGCGCCGCCGAGCGAGGTCCCGAACTGGCTGACGCCCACGCCCACCGTCGGCTGCCCGACGCCCGACAGCTGCAGCGTCGCTTTGTAGGGCTCGGTCTTGAAGGTCGAGGCATCGACCGCACCGGCAGCCGTGTCGGCCAGCACCGCGGTCACATCGCTGGCCTTGCGCTCCGCCGGGGGCAGCTGGGCCGCGCCAGCGGGAAGCGGCGCCACCGCGCCGGCCGGGGCCGAGGCCTCGCGGCCGTAGATGTCGTACCTCCCCGTGTCGTACACCGTGAAGGCCATGTCGCCCGTCCCGGCGGCCACCGACAGCGCCGGGCTCGCCGCCGTGATCCCGCTGACGCCGGTCCCGACCCGCGTGACCTGTGCGAGCGCGCCCGTGCCGATCTCGACCCGGTACACGTTCGACACACCGTCGGGATCGCCGATGAAGTACAACGCCGTCCCGTCGGGCGACCACTGCGGGTTGATGTGCTTCCCCGTCTCGAAGGCCCGCACGGGCTCGACGGCGCCGCTGCTGGCATTGGCGATCGCGAGGCGCCAGGCGCCGGTGGCCAGGGTGTCGAGGTTGGTGGTGAAGCGATCCGTCGCAAACGCGATGCGACGACCGTCCGGTGACCATGCGGGCTGCAGCTCGGCAAACGCGTCGTTCGTCAGCCGGCGCAGGCTTCCAGCCTCGAGATCGTACACGAAGAGGTCGGTCAGCCCCTGTTTCATCCCCGTGAACGCGATGGCGCGGCCATCCGGCGCCCACGTCGGGTTGAAGAGCTCGTCCACGTCCGGGATCCGGACCTCACGCTCGCGCCGTCCGCTGCTGGCGTCGAAGATCGCAAGGGCGGGGCGTCCGCCCGTCACCGTCGCCACGGCAATCCTCCGGCTCTCGCGGTCCCACCCGCCGGACGAATAGATGAACTGCAGGCTCGAGTAGTGCGGATCGGTGCCGGTGCTCGTCAGCCGCCGGACGACGCGCCCGGTGCCGGCCTCGGCGAGATAGAGGTCGACCGAGAGGAAATCGCGATCCGACAGGTAGGTCATCCACCGGCCATCAGGGCTGAGCGAGGGGCCGACGTTGAGCGCGCCGCCCAGCTCCTGGCCCTTGACGATGACGCGCCCCGCGCGGTCGGGCGGTGTCGCGGCGTCGAGCACGGGCGCGTAGTGATCGCGCATGGCGCGGTGCCATTCGGCCGAGAGATCCTTCTCGTTGGTCCCCAGCACCGCCTCGATGGCCGCGGTCACGCTGCCCGAAGCCGCCGCGGACGAGAGCATCGTGGCGACGACGCTGTCACCCCACCGCCCGGCGACGTAGGCCCAGAACGCCTGTCCCCAGCGATAGGGAAAGTATCGCGTGTTGTTCAAGTCCCTGATGGTGGGGAACTTCTCCTGCCGGACGGCGTCCCGCATCCACATCGCGGTGTTCGGGTCCACGGGACCGATGGTCAGGTACTCGGCCATGCCCTCGATGAACCAGAGCGGCAGGCGTTCCAGCCCCGACATGCCCCCACGGCGGTCCGGTGGCATGGCGATGTCGTACTGGAAGGCGTGGACGAGCTCGTGGCCGATGACGTGGTCGGTGTCGGCCAGCGGGCCGGCCAGCGGCAGGATGATGCGCCGCCTGACCGACTCGGTGACGCCGCCCGTCCCCTCGCCCAGTTCTCCGCTGATGACGTTGGTCTGCTCGAAGTCCACATGGGACGCATAGAGGATGAGAGGCTGGCGGCCGCGGAGCTTGTAGTCGAACACGCGCTCGAGGCGGGCGTTCCAGCGCTCGGCCATGCGGGCCGCCAGGTCCACGCCTTCGCGCCCCTCGGGGTAGTAGTAGATATCGAAGAGCTCGGTCTTCAGCACCTGGAAGTCGAAGGAGCGGTATTGGACCTTGTTGCGGCCGAAGTACTGCGCCGAGGCCGGGGTGCTGCTGATGATCGCTGCGAGGATTGCGATCGCCAGGACGGGGCGGCGGCGGGATGGTCGTGCCGGCATGCGGAGTTCTCCCCGGCGGGAACCCGAGCAAGAACCGTGCCCCGGGAGTCGAGCAGGATCCGGGCGCGTCCGGCGAGAGCCGGAGCCGGCTGGTCCAGGGCGCCGGATGGTCCCTGACGGACTTCCGTCGCCACTCCACACATGCACTATCCTGATTCCTCCCGATGACACCTCGTCTGCGCTTCGCTCCCTCTCCCACCGGCTACCTTCACGTCGGCGGCGCCCGCACGGCCCTGTTCAACTGGCTCTACGCCCGTCGTCACGGCGGCACCTTCATCCTCCGCATCGAGGACACGGACGTGCAGCGCTCGTCCTGGGAGATGGTGAGCGGCATCCTCGACGGCCTGAAATGGCTGGGCATCGACTGGGACGAGGGTCCCGAGGTGGACGGGCCCCACGCACCCTATTTCCAGTCGGAGCGCCTGGAGCGGTACCGCGCGGCCGCGCGGCAGCTCGTCGGCAGCGGCCTCGCCTTCGAAGACGAGGGCGCCATCCGCTTCAAGGTGCCCCCGGGCAGGACGACGTTCACCGACAGCGTGCACGGCCCGATCGAGTTCGACAACGAGCACATCGAGAACTTCGTCATCCTGCGATCGGACTCGCACCCCACCTATCACCTCTCGGTGGTGGTGGACGACATCGACATGCAGGTGACGCACGTCATCCGCGGCGACGATCACATCTCGAACACGCCGAAGCACGTGCTGCTCTTCCACGCGTTCGGCGCGGCGCCGCCGGTGTTCGCGCACGTGCCGCTCATCATGGGCCCGGACAAGAAGCGCCTCAGCAAGCGCCACGGCGCCACGTCGGTGATGGAGTACGAGAAGCAGGGTTACCTCCCCGAGGCGATGTTCAATTTCCTCGCGCTCCTGGGCTGGGGCACGGGGAGCGACGACGAGATGCTGTCGCGCGACGAGCTGGTGCAGCGCTTCACGCTCGAGGGCATCTCCGGCGGCAACGCCGTCTTCAACACGGAGAAGCTGGACTGGTTCAACCACCAGTACCTGCTGCGCCTCGGCGACGACGAGCTCATCGACCGCCTGCGGGCGCGCCTCGAGGCCGCCGGCTACTGGCGCGACGCGCTCGCTGGCACGGAACGCGACTGGTTCGTCAGGGTCCTGGGCCTGCTGAAGCCGCGCGCGAAGAAGCTGAACGAGTTCATCGACCAGCTGGCGCCGTTCTTCGCGGATCCGGGCGGCTACGATGAAGAGGGCGTGAGGAAGCACCTTTCCCCCGCCGGCATGGCGGACCACGTGCGGGCGCTCCGCGACGCGTACGCGGCAGCGGAGGACTTCACCGCGCCCATCCTGGAGCGGGACCTCCGCGCGCTGGCGGAGAGCCGCGGCCTCAAGGCCGGCGCGCTCATCCACGCCACGCGCCTCGCGCTCACCGGGCGCATGGTCAGCCCGGGCCTCTTCGAGATGCTCGAGCTCATCGGCCGCGATCGGGCGCTGGCGCGGATGGACGGGCTCCTCGCCCACCTGGCGGGGACCGCATGACGGCGCCGTACCAGGGTCTGGTCTCGCAGCTGAGAACCGCGTTTCCCGCCCCGGTCTCGGACCGGCTGCACGACGCCTACTTCGTCTTCTCGTTCCTCCGCGCACTCGACAAGGTGGACGACCTGAAGTCCGCGGCGCCGATGCTGGGCCGTCCCGTGGAGCTGGACTACGACGCTGCGCGCCAGGCGCGCGTGCCGGACGACCCGGGCACGCTCGAGGCCGTCAGCGACGACCTGGTGCACTACCTCTCGGGCATGTTCATCTGGGGCCACCCGCGCGCGCAGATCAACGTGGTGCCCTCGCCCACCATCCCGAGCATCATCGGCGGGCTGCTGCCGTCCATCTACAACCCGAACCTCGTGAGCGAGGAGTCGTCGCGGCAGGTGCTGCTGGCCGAGGTCGAAGCGCTGGCGATGACCGGCGCGCTGATGGGCTACGACCCCGAGGCCGCCGACGGCGTCTTCACCTTCGGCGGGACGGGCACGCTGCTCTACGGCGCGAAGATCGGCCTCGAGAAGGCCGTGCCCGGCGTGCGGCGCCACGGCCTGCGGACGCCGGCCGTGATCGTGTGCTCCGAGCGCGCGCACTACGCGTGCTACACCGTCGCCAACTGGCTGGGCCTCGGCGAAGAGAACGTCGTCATGATCCCGGCGACCGACGACAACCAGATGCAGGTGGAGCTGCTCGCCCCCTGCCTCCGCGACATCGTCGCCGGCGGCCGCCGCATCGCGTGCATCGTCGCCACCATGGGCACCACCGACGCCTTCGGCCTCGACGACCTGGCGGCCATCGTCCGGGTGCGCGACGAGGCCGTGCGCGAGCACGGGCTGGACTACGTGCCGCACGTGCACGCCGACGCCGTGATCGGGTGGGCGTGGAGCGTCTTCAACGACTACGACTTCGAGACCAATCCGCTCGGGTTTCGCCACCGGACGCTTCGCGCGCTCGCGGGCACGTCGCGGCGCATCCGCCACCTGGGTCTGGCCGACTCGATCGGCGTGGACTTTCACAAGACCGGCTTCACGCCCTACATCTCGAGCGCGGTGCTGCTGAAGGACAAGCGCGACTTCGGGCACCTCACGCGCGCCGAGGAGGACACGCCGTACATCTTCCAGTCCGGCACGCGGCACCCGGGCAAGTACACGCTGGAAACGACGCGCGCCGGCAGCGGGCCGCTCGCGGCGCTGGCGAACCTGCGGCTCTTCGGGACGCGCGGGCTGCAGGCCCTGCTGGGCCACCTGGTGACGATGGCCGAGGAGCTTCGGGAGCAGCTGGAGGGCAACGCCGCCACGACCGTGATGAACGGCGACAACTTCGGGCCCGTCACGCTCTTCCGCGTCTATCCCGACGGCGTGGACACGTTCAGCGCCCCTGACCAGGAGCGCCGCGACCCGGCGCTCCGGCAGTCGCTGCTGGCGCACAACGAGTACAACCGGCGCATCTTCGACATCATCCAGGCCGATGCGTTGCAGGGCAAGGGCGTGGTGATCTCGCTCACCGACTGCTACCGCACCTCCGACTACGGCGAGCCCATCAACGCGCTCAAGTCCTACATCCTGAGCCCCTTCTCGGACGAGCAGCACGTGCACGCGGTGCTCGAGTCCATCTGGAACGCCCGCAGGGAGGTGGAATGGCCGTGAAGACGAGACGCCGCGAGTTCCTCAGCGCCGCGTTGGCCGTGGTCCCGCTCGCCGGTGCGCCATTGAAGCTCCGGGCAATGAACAGCCGTGCTTCGAACCAACGTGCCGACCCCGATTACGTGATCGTCGGCGCGGGTTCGTCCGGCTGCGCTCTCGCGTACCGGCTGTCGGAGCACCCCGCTTTGCGTGTCACCGTGATCGAGGCGGGCGTGTCGGGCGAGGCCGATCCTGCCGTCACGACGCCAGGCACATGGACGGCGCTGATGGGCTCCAGCTACGACTGGGGGTACCGCACGGAGCCCGCGCCCGGAATGAACGATCGCCGCATCGGGTTCCCGCGGGGCAAGGCGCACGGCGGATCGAGCGCCATCAACGCGATGACGTTCATCCGGGGGGACCGCCGCTGCTTCGACCGCTGGCGCGATCTCGGCAACCCGGGCTGGGGCTACGACGATGTGCTGCCGCTCTTCAAGCGGCTGGAGAAGAACGAGACCGGCGCCAGCGAGTACCGCGGCAGCGACGGGCCGCTCGCGGTGTCGGGGTGCTACGACCCGCATGCGTCGCACCGCGCGTTCCTGACGGCCGCCGTGCACACGGGCTACCAGTCCGACGCGCGATTCGACTTCAACCGGCCCATTCCCCAGGGCTGGGCGGGCTACGTCCAGAAGAACATCCTCGACGGGAAGCGCCACAGCGCGGCGGCGGCGTTCCTGGTCCCGGCAATGGCGCGCCCGAACGTCGACGTCCGTTCGCGCGCGCGCGTCACCCGACTGATCATCGAAGGCCGGCGGGTCGTCGGCGTCGAGTACCTGCAGGACGGGAAGCCGCAGCAGGTGCGCGCCGCGCGCGAGGTGATCCTGGCGGCGGGTGTCATCGACTCGCCGGCGCTGCTGATGCGCTCCGGCATCGGCCCCGCGGACCACCTGAAGGCGCACGGCATCGCGGTGGTGGCCGATGTCCCCGGCGTCGGCGGCAACCTCCAGGATCACCTGAAGCTGTCCATTCGCTGGCAGGGGAAGACGGAGCTGCCGGGATCCTCGGTCACCGCCGGCCTGTTCACCCACTCCAACCCGTTGGAAGCGAGCACGGTGCCGGCGGACCTGCAGTTCTACCTCGGGCGCGGCCTGGATCAACCCGACCCCTTCGTGACCATCACCGTGTCGCTGACGCGTCCACGGTCCCGCGGGCACGTGCGCCTCGGATCGGCGGATCCACTTGCTGCGCCGGTGATCGCCGCCAACTACCTGCAGGAGGCTTCCGACGTGCGCGCACTCGCCCGCGGCGTCCACCTCGCGCGGTTCTTCGCGGAACAGTCGGTGTACGAGCCGCTCCGCGGGGACGAACTGGAGCCCGGGAAGGCGGCCACGAGCGATTCGGATCTCGAGCGCTTCGTCCGCAGGGCCGCCGACACCATCTACCACGGGGCCGGTACCTGCCGCATGGGCCCCGCGTCCGAGCCGGCGGCGGTGGTTGATCCCGAGCTGCGCGTGCGCGGCGTGGAAGGGCTGCGCGTCGCGGACGCATCGATCATGCCCGAGGTGGTGAACGCCCCCACGCACGCCGCGTGCGTGATGATTGGGGAGAAGGCGGCGGAGCTGGTCTCGAGGTCCTGAGGGCTTGGGGCTTGAGGCTTGGGGCTTGCGGTACGGAGCGCCGGGACTTCAGTCCCGGCGTCCCGAATTCGACGCGAACCAGCCTGCCGACCCGGCCGTCTTACCCGGTATGCGTCGGTCGGCAATGCGGGTGCGCGGAGGCCTCGGTCTCTTGCTGGCGGGGTGGCTCGCCGCCTGTGACGAATCCTTCACGGGTCCGACCTACCCGCTGGACAGCCGGTTCACCCTGGCGCCTGGCGAGATCGCGGGCATCGAGCGCGCGGGCATCCGCGTGCAGTTTGGCGGTGTCGAGGGCGACTCGCGGTGCCCGGCGGATGTGGTCTGTGTCTGGGGCGGCGATGCCCGTGTCCTGGTCTCGGTGGTCTCCAGCGAGGGCCAGGCCGACTACGAGCTGCACACGGGCGACATGCAGCCCGTCCGCCACGGGGACCTGACGATCGCCCTCGAGGAGCTGTCGCCCTATCCGTTCAGCACCCAGGCCATCGGGCCGGACGAGTACCGCGCCACGTTGCGCGTGACGCGATAACGGACGCCGTGGAGCGCCGGGACTTCAGTCCCGGCGACCCACCCGCAGCCTCTCGATTTCCCGCCGCAACTCGTTCAGCTCGTCCCGCAAGGCGCCGATCTCCTCGCGCTGCGCCGCGTTCTCCTCCGCCTGCGCGCGCGACCGCGCTTCCAGCGCGCGGATAGCTGCCAGCGCGACGCCGTCCGCATCCACGCTGCCGATGTAGCGCGGGTCCTCCCCCAGCCCGAATGCCGCATGGAAGTCCTGCGCGGTCGGCCCGACGTGCCGAATCGACGCGTCCTGCGCCTTGTAGCTCCACTCCATGACCGGCATCCGCGCGATCTTCGCCAGCACGCCCTCGCCCGAGAGCTCGCGGAACTGGTGCTTGGCGTTCACGTCGGACAGCTGCAGCCACTGGCTCGACCCGCCGACCATCTGCACGCCGGCGGTCTCGCTCGCGTTGGTCGCGAACCGCACGCCGCCGGACGCGCGCACCTTGAACTGGCCCGCGATGTCGGCCAGGATGCGCGACGACGTGCTGACGTCGCCGAAGACAAAGGAACCGTGGGCATTCGCCGCCACTTCCGCGTTGCCGTAGGCGAAGCTGCTCGTGGCGCGCGCGATGGCGTTGGCGCCGCCGGCGAACGCATAGGCACCGGACGCCAGGGTGTTCGAGCCCATCGACAGCGCGTCGGGCCCGCTGGCCGTTGTCGAGTGCCCGAGCGCGATGCTGTTGGCGCCGCTGGCCGTGGTGAAGTCGCCGCCGGCCAGGCTGTTCGTGCCCGACGCCACGGTGTTGTAGCCATAGGCCACCGAGTGCTGGCCGCCCGCCACGGTTTCCTCGCCCAGCGCGATGCTGCTCGCTCCTGCGGCCACGGTGTTCAGGCCGAACGCCGTGCTGTAGAGCCCCACGTTGGCATCGTCCCAGGCGGGGATCGTCACGTGCCCGGCACGGAAGGCGGCCTTGCGCGGGTGCCACATCATTCGCGTACCGAGGCCGGATGCCGGAATGACGCCGGTGTTCAGCGTGCCGCCCGCCACGAACCCGCCGTCATCCTCCAGCCGGAAGACGGTGGGGATGGTCGCCGCCCCCGCGACCTCGGGCCGGGGGCTGCCCCCCGTGCCGGCGCCAGGCGTGAAGGTGAACGTGCCCGAATGGCCGGCGCCGTCGTTCCAGGCGCCGCTCAGCGTCGCGAGCGAGATGGTGGCGTTGACGGGCACGGGCACGCCTCCCGGCGACGAGACGATGTTGAGGCCGAGCCCGATCGAGCCATTCGGGTTGGGGAATGCGGTCCCGATCACCGATGCGAGGTCCGCACCCGCGCCGCACTGGTCGTCGGTGCCCTCGACCCGGTAGATCGACCCGGTCTGCGTGACCGCCACGCTGACGATGTTGCAGTAGGGCTGGAGCTGCCAGCGGAACGTCCCGAGCGGCTGCGCGGCGGCCACGCTCGGCCAGGCAAGCACGACGGCCAGGAGGAGGGCGGCACGGGGGACGGCGGCTCGGGGGGTCGAAGCACGGAAGTTCACGGCACGGAGGTGGCCAGACATGAAGGTTCTCCCAATCGGCAAGAGGCTCTGAAAGGGAAATCGGAACCGGGCCGCCGATCCGGACACGTGCCATTGGAGTAATCTGGCCATTCGGAGCCGCGGACTGCCGGCGCAGATCGCGCGGCTCGCGCATCCGCAGATCACACCTCGTCGACGCAGGCGTGTCGCGGCATGCCGTCCGGCCACATGGCCTTCGCGGCGATCGCGGCCGAGCGGGCCGCGTTCATGGAGGCCAGTCTCTCTTCCTCTTGCCTTGTTTGCCTTCTCTCTTTTGTTCGTTTCTTCAGAGAGAGCCCCCTGGGGGATCCCGGAACACCCGGGGTGCGAGGTGTCCGGGTTGGGCGGGCGCCACAGGCTCTAGGACTTCGCCTCGCGCACCGTGATCTCGGTGGCCACGCGGTTCGCGCCGGCCCCCGTGAAGCGGACGCTCACCTGTGTCGGCGTGGTGCCGGCCAGCCCCGCAACGGTTTTCTGCGCGCCGTTCACTCGGGTGTTGTCGGTGTAGGCGAGCTGCTCTTCCTTGCCGTCGGCGGTCTTCACCACGATCATCCGGGCCGTGGTGTCCACGCGCACGAGCTCGCCCTCGATGGTCGAGGCTGGCGATGTCTGCACGATGCGCAGCACGGGCGTTCTGGCGGCCTGGGCTTCGTGCGCGAAGGCGCCGGACACCGTCGCCGTCACCATCGCGATGGCGGCCACCGCCACGCTGACTCTCGTCATCGTCATGTTCCTACCTCCTGGCGGGTCGGTCGAGCGAATCCCATGCCAACGGGTGGAGGGCGCGGGCCTGGCGAGATTCGGGCGGATTCGCAACCGCCGCAGTGGAAGGGCGACCGGTCGGTGGAACGGGCTGAGGGATCGACCGGGTAATTCGTACCGGTCTGCTGGTATTCTTGCCACAGGTCCCCGCGGACAACTGATGGCGCTACTTTCTCGTCGGCGAACGCCGTCCGCGGGCGGCGGCCGGCTCATCCGTGCGTGGCGCGGCGTCTTCCTGGCGGCCGCCTCCGCGGTGCTTCTCAACCCTGTGTCGGCCATGGCCACGGTGGCTGACGAACGAGCCGAGGAGGCCCGGCAGTTGCAGCTCGTCGTCGACGGCGTGCGCGCACGCCTGGGACTCGATGGGGCTGTGACGGTGAGCGTGGTTGAGGCCGACCCGCATCACCTCTCGGTGAGGCCACCGGTCGAGGCGGGCGCGCCCTTCGTGGTGCAGGTCGAGCAGGCCATGCTGGTCCTGCTCACGACCGACGAGGTCGAGGCGGCCATCGCGCACGAACTGGGTCATGTCTGGGTGTTCACCCACCACCCCTACCTGCAGACCGAGCGGCTGGCGAACGAGGTCGCCATGCGTGTCGTGAGCCGGGATACCCTCGTGCGGGTCTACGAGAAGGTCTGGAAGCAGGACGGGGTCAAGGGTGACCTGGAGCGGTTCCTTGGCGAGCCTGCCCTCCGAGAGGCCGAGCCGGGGCTCGCCCCACCTCCTGGGCAGAACTGACGGGCGGACGCCCGCTCGCCTCTTCCCCGCACTTCCCGGCGACCGCGCCGAGTGTCCTCGCGCGGTCCGGGTTGCAGGCGGTCGGGCCGGCCACTATAATCGGTAGTTCCTGCTCCTACTGGGAGGTCGTTCAACGGTAGGACACCGCGCTCTGGACGCGGTTATCGGGGTTCGAATCCCTGCCTCCCAGCCA
>JBFWQE010000033.1:0-41274 GCA_050249615.1 Vicinamibacterales bacterium | reverse complement strand
CGCGCGGTCATCCTCGGTGAAGTCCCGCCCGGCGACGATCGGCACGCCCAGCGCGGCGAAGAAGCCGGGCGTGATGTTGCGGAAGAGCGCGTGCGGTGGTTCCTCGTCCGGCGCCGGCGCGTCGCCCTCGGCGGCGAACGAGAAAGGGCCGAAGGTGCCGATGTCGCGCCACGGCACCACGTTTCCGGCAGCCACGCGCTCGACGCCCGGGAGCGTGCCGATGCGGCGGATGGCCTCCTCGTAGAAACCGATTGCCTTCGGGCCGAAGGCTTCGACGGGGAGCGGGACATCGAGGGCCAGCACTCGGCGCGTGTCCACCCCGCTGTCCCGAGCCTGCAGCGCGAGCAGCGTCGCGAGCAGAGCGCCCGCAGCCGCGAGCAGCACGAACGAGCAGGCCACCTGGGCCATCGCGAAGGCTTTCAGGCGCCGGCCCGTGCCGGGCGTGATGCGCGGGGCGGCGTGCGGCACGCCGGCGGCCGGGCCGCCCATCTCCGGCAGCCGCGGCACGAATGCGAGCAGCACGGCCGCGACGAGCGCGAGTGCCACGCCCACCCACACGACACTCCCGTCGACCGACACCTCCAGCGCACGCACCGAGAAGCGTGAGGCGAAGCGAGCGACGACGGCCACGAGCGGGCCCGCCAGCACCACTCCCAGCACCGCACCGGTCCCGCAGAGGAGCAGGCTTTCGGCGAGCAGCGTCCGCCGCAGCGCGCCACGGCTGGCGCCGAGCGCCGCGCGGACGGCCAGCTCGCCCTCCCGCCGCACCGAGCGCGCGAGGATCAGGTTGGCGACGTTCGCGCAGGCGATGAGGAACACGACGGCCGACGTGACGAGGAGCACGAGCAGGATGGCGCGCGCCGGCGTCGCGATCTGATCGCGGAGCCGCGTCACGTCGAGCCGCACCTCGCGCGCGGCCTGGTACGCCTCGGGATGCGCGGCGACGATGGACGCATGCGCGGCCGCGAGCTCGGCGCGCGCAGTCTCCAGCGTCGCGCCGGGCGAGAGGCGCCCGAAGAGCTCCGTCATCCGGTGCGTCCGCCCGGTGACCATCAGCGCGTCGAGGTGGTGCGGGCTCGTGACGATGTTCGCGATGATCTCCGTGTCCGCCGGATACGGCACCGACGGCTCCAGGACCCCGACGATGGTGGCCGTGCGGGAGTCGAGGCGGATGGTCCGGCCGACGACCGTGGGATCGCCACCGAGGACCGTGGACCAGAACCGGTGGGTGAGTACCGCCACCCCTTCGGCCCCCGGCCCATCGTCGGCAGGCGTGAGCAGGCGGCCGAGGGCGGGCTGCAGGCCCATGACGTCGAAGAACGTGCCGCTGACCAGCCCCGCCTTGACCACGCGCGGCTCGCCCAGGCCAATCAGCGTGAAGCCGAAGGTGGAGAAGTCGCCGAAGGCGCTGATGGTGGTGACGCGGGACTTCAGGTCCTCGATCTCGGGGACCGAGAACGTCATGTTGTCGGCGCCGATGCCAGGTGCGCTCTGCCGGATGTAGACGAGGCGATCCTCGCCGCGATTGACCAGCGGGCGCAGCAGCACGCCGCGGACCACGCTGAAGATGGCGGCGTTGGCGCCGATGCCCAGGGCCAGCGTCGCGACGACGGCGGCGGACAGTCCCCGGGCGCGAAGGAGCGACCGGAAACCGACACGGATGTCCAGCGCCAGCGCCATTGCGGCATCGAACCAGCGGCTGTACCACACGCGCCGCATCGACTCGCGCGTGGCCGGGAGGTACCCGAGCTCGGCCAGCGCGGCCCGGCGGGCCGACGCCGGATCTTCTCCCCGATCGATCCGCTGCTGGATGCTCAGCGCGAGATGGCCCCTGAGCTCGTCATCGAGCTCGCGCTCGTCGGGTCGCATGGTGTCACTCCTCGCCAGGCGCCGGGTTCATGATGCGGCCGATGGCGGTGACGAGCTGGGACCAGCGGTCCCGCTCCCTCGCCAGCTGAGCCCTGCCGGCTGCCGTCATTTCGTAGTACTTCGCCCGCTGGTTGGCCTCGCTGACGGCCCACTTCGACTTCAGCCAGCCGCGCTTCTCGAGGCGGTGGAGCGCGGGGTAGAGCGAGCCGGTCTCGACCTTGAGCAGGTCATCGGATTGCTGGCGGATGGCCTGGCCGATGCCATGGCCGTGCTGCGGCCCCCACTGCAGGGTCCGGAGGATGAGCATGTCGAGCGTGCCCTGGAGCAGCTCCAGGCGGGTTTCGTCCGGGGATTTGGCCATGGGTGTAGACCGTCTACGGCCTTGGACGTAGAACGTCTACGGCTTGTTCCCGGGCGGCCGGCACTCTGCCCGGGTCTGGTTGACGAACGCGTCGGTCACCGGGAGTCGGGGGGAGAAGCCGTGGGCTTCCAGCGTGGCCACGAGACGCGCGGGCTCGACGCGCCCGAGGTGCACGGTGACCACCGCAGCTCGAGTGAAGTGAGGGCCTCGGCCAGATCCGCGAGCAGCTCAGCGGGCGACGGTGCGGACGACACGAAGCGCCTCTGACACGCGGAGGTGTACCGCGAGGTCCTCGGTGCGGTCCTCGGCGCTCGGCCAATCAGGTCTCAGGCTCCGCGCGTAGGCGAACAGGCTCGCACCCATCGCGAGCAGTTCCGCGGCGGAGCGCCCGCGCTTCTGCTCCTTCCAGCACGCGGTCTTGACGTCATCGACGCGGGCCCAGTCCCGGCGAACGAATCCCCGGATGGCGTTCCGATCCACGCCTCGATCATACCGGAGGCAGGCGACGGCTCGTGGCACGGGCCCCCGAGCGAGTCCGGCCTTCAGTTGACGGCGGAGCCGGAGTAGAGTGCGCGCTGGAGGTACCCATGCAACGACGCGACCTGTTGAAGCTCGCCGCGGCCGCTCCAGCCGCGGCCATCGCCGGTGCGGGCCTGGCGGCCGCCCAGACGCCACGGGCCCTCCGGCTGCGCCCGGGCGGCAGCGACGACGGGTTCGACCCCTGGGTCGAGATCATCGCGCCGGCCTTCCGGCACAATGCCGTCGAGGTGAAGCGCCTGGCTGGCGGCCGGCCCATCCTCGCCGTGATCAAGAACAACGCCTATGGGCTCGGCGACCAGGTGGTCGGCCCCATCGTCGACGGATGCCCCGAGGTGGTCGGCCTCGCGTGCGTGCGGCCGGGCGAGGCGCTCGCCATGCGCACGATGGGCGTGCGCAAGCCGATCCTCACGATGGCCGAGCTCGGCGTCGAGGAGTCGGCCGAGCTGGTGCGGAAGGACGTGACCCTGTCGTGCTGGCTGGACGACGCCGGTGAACGCCTGGCGCAAATCGCGAAGGCCGCGAAGCGGCGCGTGCCCGTGCACCCCTACCTGGACACGGGAATGAACCGCGAGGGCATGCCGCTTGCGCGGGCCCTCGGGTGGCTGGAGGCGCTGGCCCGGCAGCCCGCGGTCCGCATCGATGGCATCTACCAGATGTTCGTGCACGACGTGGAGTTCGACCGCGTCCAGCTCGAGCGGTTCACGACGGTCCTCGAGCGTGCGGCCACCGCCGGCATCCGGCCGCGGCTGCGCCATGCGGCCGCGACGTTCGAACTGCACCGCGTTCCCGAATCGCACCTGGACGCCGTGCGTGTAGGCAATGCGCTGTTCGGCTCACCGGCGGGCCCGGACGTCTCGCACCCGTTCGATCCGAAGCCGGTGTTCCGCTTGAAGGCTCGCGTGGTGCGGGTGGAACGCGTGGACGCCGGCGAGAGCGCGGGCTTCAATCGCGGCTTCCGCCCGGCCGCGGCAACCTCGGTGGCGCTCCTGCCGGTGGGGCATACCGATGGGTACGCCAGCGCCGCCGCCGGCGTGTGCGAGGTGCTGATCGGCGATCGGACGTATCCCGTGGTGCCCGGCGGCGTGAACTCCGCGCACACGATCGTGGACGTGGGCGCCGCGCCGGCCGTGCGCGTCGGCGATGTCGCGACGCTCATCGGGCCGGATCACCCGTCGATCCTGCCGGCCGAGGTCGGCGCGCGCACGAAGACGGGCACGCTGCAGGTGATGACGCGCCTCAGCGCGCTCCTGCCGCGCCGTGTCGTCGAGGCGTAGCAGGCTGTCGGAAGAGGCACAGCCTGAAGGCAGAAGACAGAAGGCAGAAGGCGGAAGGCACAACAGGTCGATCTCAGTGGGCCGGCGGGCCGTCCAGGCGTCCCACCTCGCCCGCGCGCACGAGGGCGTTGCGGAAGAGGATCGGCCCCACGAGGACGTGCAGTCCGCTGAGCGCCACGATCAGTGTCTGCACGGGCCGCCCCCACTCCGGGAACTCGGCGGCCACCAGGACACCGAGGCCGAGGGTGACACCGGCCTGGGACACGAGCCCCGTCCACAGCAGCTGGCTGGTGCCATCGGTGAGCCCAGCCGCTCGCAGGCCCATCCTGGCGCCGGCGCGCAGTGAGACGACGCGAACGATGGCGACGGCGACCGCAGGCACGCCAATCACCGCCAGCGCGTCGAGCTGCAGGCTGGCCCCGGCGGCCGCGAAGAACAGGATCAGCACCGGCAGCGCGCTGCGCTCCACCGCGTCGCGGAGCGCGTCGGCCCGGGCGGGCGCGATGTTCTCGATGACGAGGCCTGCCGCCAGGGACGCGAGCAGCGGCTCGAGGTGCCAGAGCCGGCCCACCTGGCTGAGGATCACGCAAAGCGCCAGCAGCACGAGCGTGAGCTCGCGGCCGACCAGGCGGAGGTAGAGGGCGAACAACCCGCCGACCACGCCGCCAAAGGCGAGCGACCCGAAGATCTCCCAGCTGAGGTGCACCAGCAGGCCGCCGCCCTCGACGCCGCCGCCGGCAATCGTCCGCGCGAGCTGCATGACCAGCGTGAAGACGAGAATCAGCGCCAGGTCGGCGAGCACGGCGGTGGCGATGACGAGCTCGGCCAGCGGGCCGCGTGCCCGGCTCTCGGCGACGACGGCGATGATCACCGTCGGCGAGAAGCTGGCGGTGATGGCCGTGAGCACAATCACCATCGACAGGCGCTGCAGGCCGCCTGCGTCCGGGGCGATCGGGAGCCACGGCCACGCGACGAACAGCAGCACGCCGATGACCGCGTACATCACGCCCAGCGTCACGGCACTGACGATGGCGATGGCCCTGGCCCGCGCGCGCAGGCGCTCGACGTTGATTTCGATGCCGGCAATGAGGGCAATCAACGAGATGGCCAGCCCGTTCACCAGCTGGAGGTCCCGGGCCATCGACGCGGTGATCAGGTTCAGCAGGTACGGCCCGCACAGCAGGCCGAACAGCAGGTAGCCGCTGAGCCGGGGCAGGCGCACGAGCTCGGCGGCCCCGCCCAGCAGGTAGGCCGCGATCAGCGAGAATCCGAAGGGCAGCGCCACCGACGAGGCCGTGCCCACCGGCGCGATCCGCTGCACGCCGACGACGATGCCGAAGATGACCAGCAGCGCCAGGGGGCGCGCCACGATCATGCCTCGTCCTCCAGCTCGCCAGGCAGGAACATCGCCAGCGCCTCGGACGCCGCCGCGGCCGCGGTCGCGATGCCGACGAGCACGTGGCTGTCTCCTCCGAGCACGTGGCTGGCGTTGAGCGCCAGTGCGATGCCCAGCACGCCCGGCGGCAGCAGGGCCGTCGCCAGCCGGCCAGGCCGAACCCGCACGATGGGAGCGACGGCGACGCTGGCCAGGATCTTCCCCACCAGCCGCAACAGCACGATCGCCACGGCCGCCCACACGACGACGAGCGTCCACTCGATGGTCGCGCCGGCGACGATGAGCAGCAGCGCCAGGAGCGGATGCTGCAGCACGCGCAGGTCGTTCACGCCGATGCGGTCGGCCACCCCGGGCGCCCGCACCCACACGAGCGCCGCGACGAACCCGGTGAGCAGGGGCGAGGTGCCGAGGTACATGCCGGTACCCGCCATCAGGAGGACGGTGCCTGTGACGAAGACGCCGCGCTCGGGCGTCCCGGTTGCCCGCTCGAACAGCAGCCAGCCCGCCAGGCCGATGCCCGCGCCGGACACCACCGACGCCACCAGGCGCGAGGCCGCCGACGCGCTTTCATTCCCCCCCAGCCAGGCGACGGCCACGGAGCCGAACACGATCAGCGGCACGTCATCGACATCGGCCATCCGGGTGACCCGTCGTGCCGACTCCGATAGACCGGCGTGCGTCACCGCCGATGCCGAGGCCGCGATGCCGAGGAACGCGGCGCAGGCCGCCGCCGGGATGGGCAGCGGCACGGCCCAGGCCTCGAGGAGGAACCACAGGCCGCCCGCGGCAACCAGCGTTGTGACGAGGGATCCGAGAGCGCCCGCGAGATAGGCCTCGCGTGCCGCCGCCCTGGGAATGGTCGTCGTCCCCACCCCGACGAACACGCCCAGCACGGCGAGCGCCACCGATACCAGCGGCTCCGCACGCTCGATGACCGCCCGGGACAGCACGTGGCTCCCGGACGGCCCGAGCGCCACGCCGATGGCGATGAAGACCAGCGATGGCGCCAGCGTGTCACCCACGCCGAGTGCGAGCCTCCGGCGCGGCAGCCAGCGGCGGCGCGCCGGCGGCTCCGGCGGGTCCAGCGCGTCACGCCCGACTTCGGGCCACTGCCGCTCAGGGGACATCGGGAGGGGGCGACGGATGGACGACGACGACGAACTGCTGGCCTTCCCGACGCACCGTGAACACCACGCCCGCATCAGGGGAGGCCGCTTCCAGCAGCCGACGTATCTGCACAGGCGTCGGGTCTGGCTCGTCTCCCGCGGCCACGACGAGGTCCCCTGGGCGCAGAGCGGGGGCGGCCAGGCCGCGGTCCGTCGCGTCCTCGACGACCCGCGTGCCCGTCCCGGGCGTCCGCTCGAAACGCACGGACACGGGCGTCTCGGCCGGCGGGACACGCGCGGCGGGGGTCAGCTCGAGGGCCTGGGGGGCGCCGGCCCGGACGATCAGGACCGTCACGGTCTGCGGCGGCAAGGACGCGACCGTGAGCAGGAATCGATCCGGATCGTCCACCGGCAGCTCGTTGAGCGCGGTGATCACGTCACCCGGGCGCAGCACGCCGGCGGCGGGCCCGCCAGCCTCGACCTCGGCCACGATGACACCGTGCGGCGCACGAGTGGCCCGTGCGAGTTCCGGGGTAAGGGTCTGCACCGCGATGCCGAGGCTCGTGGGCGCCGGCCTGCCGTCGGCGCCGATCCGCGCCGCGAGGTCCAGCACGTCACGGGCATCCGCGATGGCGAGGGCGCCGGAATCAACGACGACCACGCCGAGAAAGTCGCCCGTGACCGAGAAGACCAGCGCGCCCGGCGCCACCGTCGTCGCCCCGAGCGGCAGCAGCGGGCTGGTCCAGCGGGGGCTGGTGAAGCGCTCACCCCGGCCAAGCTGGATCGGACGCAGCGTGTAACCGGCCTGTGTGCCCTCGACGGCCACGACCCAGAGCGGCCGCCGCAACGCCGACAGTGGAAGAGGCGTCACCGGCCGCGCCGGCGCCTCGGGCACGCGCACGAGGCCGACGGGCCTTACGGGGTCCGTGCCGATCAGCGTGGCGGGGACCGCGCGCCCGGGGTCACCGCCAACCGCCTGGAGGCGTACCCCCGCGGGCACGACCGCCACCGCCGTATTCTCGTCGAGGCGCATCGCCACGACATGGCGCGCCTCGCTCCACGCTGGCGATTCCCCGATCACGTCGGCGAGGCGCCTGGGCGCCGGCGTGGACGGGGCCTGGGCCGTGAGCACGACGATGCTCGGGCTGACGAGGGCCTCGAGCCGCTCGACGTCCGCCGTGAGCGCGTCGGAGGAGACGCGCGACGCCAGCCGCTCGAGCGGCGGCACCGAGGCGTCCACGACGGGTGGGGCCTCCGGGAAGCGCAGGCGGGACAGCAGCAGCAGCACCGCCACGCAGATCGCGATGGTGATGAGCAGCAGTCGGGACTCGTGGGAGCTGCGCGAGGGGCGTTCGTCGGGCCCGGCCATCCCCCGATGGTACGTCAGCCGAGGCCCTCGGGGCTTGGCGCAGGGTCGCCGGCCGGCGCTACCATGATTGGATGCGGCGCGAGATCCCGGCACGGCTGGGGCACTACGCGATCGGCGCGAAGCTGGGAGAGGGCGGCATGGGCGTGGTGTACGCCGCCCGCGACGAACGGCTCGAACGAACCGTCGCCCTCAAGATGCTCGCGTCCCGGGACTACGACGAGCGTGCGCGCCTGCGCTTCTGGCGCGAGGCGCGCGCCGCCGCCAGCGTCAACCATCCCAACGTCTGCCAGATCTACGAGATCGGCGAAGAGCACCGCGAGCTCTTCATCGCGATGGAGCTGCTGGAGGGCGAGACGCTCGAGCGGCGCCTGCAGCGCGGGCCGTTGATCCTGGCGCAGGCGCTGCCCGTTGCGCTCGAGATGCTCGCGGGGCTCTCGGCGCTGCACGCACGGGGCATCGTCCATCGAGACCTGAAGCCCTCGAACGTGTTCCTGACGCCGCATGGCGTGAAGATCGTGGATTTCGGCCTCGCGCGTCCCGAACTCGGGCACGCGATGACCGGTGAGATCGCACTCACGCGCGAGGGCGTTCTGCTGGGCACACCGCGCTACCTGGCGCCGGAGTGCATCACCGGGCAGACCGGCGACACGCGCGGCGACCTCTTCGCCACGGGTGCCATCCTCTTCGAGATGCTGGCGGGACGCCCCGCCTTCGCCGGCCGCACCGTGGCCGAGGTGCTCCACGCCACGGTCTACGAGCAGCCGCCGGCCCTGACGGGCGCCCCGGCCGTGGCCGCGGCCGACCGCGAGATTCGCCGCGCCCTCGCCAAGCGGCCGGCCGATCGACCGGCCTCCGCCGACGAGATGGCCGACCGCCTGCGCGCCATCCCCCTGTCGACCGCCGGCGACCGGCCGGTGCTGGCCCAGGTCTTCACGCGGCTCGTGGTGCTGCCGTTCCGCGCGCTGCGTCCCGATCCGGAAACCGACTTTCTCGCCTTCAGCCTGCCGGACGCGATTGCCACGTCGCTGTCGGGAATCGCATCGCTCATCGTGCGCTCCAGCGCCGCGGCCGCGCGCTTCGCGGGCGAGGCCCCCGACCTCAAGGCCCTGGCATCGGAGGCCGATGTCGATCGCGTGGTCCTGGGTACACTGCTGCGCGCGGGCGACCAGGTCCGCGCGTCGGTGCAGCTCGTCGAGGCCCCTGTCGGAACGCTGCTGGCATCGCTCACCGTGCAGTCGTCGCTGGGCGACCTGTTCGAGCTCCAGGACGACATCGTGCGGCGGGTCGTGGAGGCGCTCGCGCTGCCGCTGGCGGGTGTCGCCACGCCGGCTCCCGATCGCCCCCGTCATGCGCTGGCGTACGAGACATACCTTCGCGCGAACGAGCTGGCCCGGGCGCATGAAGGGCTCCTGCGGGCGCGCGACCTGTACGAGCGATGCCTCCAGCTGGATCCGGACTTCGCGCCCGCGTGGGCACACCTGGGCCGCTGCCATCGCGTGATCGGCAAGTACATCGACGGGGCGCCCGACAGCGAGTCCCGTGCCGAGCAGGCGCTTCGACGCGCCCTCGATCTGAACCCGCGGCTTGCCGTCGCGCAGAAGTTCTACGCCCAGCTGGAGGCCGACAGCGGCCGGGCGCCGCAGGCGCTGGCCCGCCTCCTGGGCGAGGCCCATCGTCACGGCAACGATCCGGCGCTCTTCGCCGGGCTGGTGCACGCCTGCCGGTACTGCGGGCTCTACGGCGCCTCTCTGGCCGCGCACGCCGAGGCGCGACGGCTCGATCCGCACGCCGCCACGAGCATCGGTGAAACGCTGCTGATGGCGGGGGACTCCGATCGGCTGCTCGCGATGTCGCTCACGGACCAGGCCAGCGGCACGGACCACGGCAACCGCGTGGTGGCGCTCGGGCTCGCCGGCCGTCACGAGGAGGCCCGTGAGGCGCTCGCCGACATGCGTCGCGTCTCGCAGGTGCCCGTGTTCAGGGCCCTTGCCGACTACCTTGCCCACTGGCTCGATCGACGGCCCGAAGGCATGGTGCTCGATGCGTCATCGTTCGGCACCCTGAAGCTCCAGGTCGATCCCGAGGCCGTCTTCCAGGAGGGGTGGCTGCTATGCGAGGTCGGCCAGCACGGGCGGGGACTGCGGCGCCTTCAGCGAGCCGTGTCGAGCGGCTACTTCGTGTCCCCGACGCTCAGGTCGAGCCGCCACTTCGACGCGCTGCGAACTGCGCCGGCGTTCGAGGCGCTGCTGGCCGAAGCCGAGGCCGGGCACCAGGCCGCGCTCGACGCGTTCCGGTCGGCCGGCGGCGAGCGGCTGCTCGGCGCGGTCGGCTGAGGACCTTCAGCGCTCGGTCCCCGAGGCCGGGACTGCCCCGGCGATGCCGAGCTCGTGCGCGACCTGCTCCAGCGGACGCCCCTTCGTCTCGGGCACCATGGCCGCGACCCAGATCAGCTGCAGGACCATCATCAGGCAGAAGAAGAGGAACACCGCGGACGGCGGGAACGCGGTGACCATGGCCGGGAAGAAGGCCGTCAGCAGCGCGGCGAACACCCAGTGCGTGAAGCTGCCCAGCGACTGGCCGGCCGCGCGGTGCCGATCGGGGAAGATCTCCGAGATGAAGACCCAGATGACCGCGCCCTGGCCAAGGGCGTGCGCCGCGATGAAGGCGAAGATGCACGCCGGAACGATGGCGTAACGCTCCGACGCGAAGGCCCACGCGCAGAGTCCCAGCGAGGCGATGTACCCGAGCGATCCGAGATACAGCAGCGTCCGTCGCCCGAAGCGATCAATCATCCACAGGCCCACGAACGTGAAGACGAGGTTCGTGAGACCGACACCGACGGACTGCAGCAGGGCCGCTCTCTCTGCGAGGCCGCTGAGCTCGAAGATCCGCGGCGCGTAGTAGAGCACGGCGTTGATGCCCGAGAGCTGGTTGAAGAACGCGATCAGGATGGCGAGGAGGATCGGCCTGCGCAGTCGGGCGCTCCAGCAGCGGCTGGTGCTTGCCGGTTCGTGCGCGGCATCGGCGATGGTCTCGAGGCGCAGCGCGATGTCCGCATCGCCCGCGCCGGGGTCGATCTGCCGGAACACGGCCGCCGCGGCCTCGCGCTGCCCGCGATGCGCCATCAGCCACCGTGGGCTCTCCGGCAGGGTGACGCCGAGCAGCGTGTAGGCCAGGGCCGGGATGGCTTCGACCCCGAGCATCCATCGCCAGTCGCTCGGTCCCGTGCCGCCGATGAGGGCATTGGACACGAACGCCACCAGGATGCCGAGGACGATGTTGAACTGGAACAGCCCTGCCAGGCGGCCCCGGTAGAGGGGCGGGGCAATCTCGGAGATGTACAGCGGTGACGCGACGGTGGCGATGCCGACGCCTACGCCGCCGATGAAACGCGCGAAGGCAAGCGAGACCGACCCGGACGCGAGCCCCGACCAGACGGCGGACACGAAATAGAGCACGCCAATCCAGATCAGCGTCTGCTTCCGGCCGAATCGATCCGTGGGCCAGCTGCCCACGAGCGAGCCCCCGACCGTCCCCCAGAGCGCCGCACTCATGACGATACCGTGCGCCAGGGGGCTGAGCCCCCACAACGCCTGGATCGTCTGCTCGGCGCCGGAGATGACGACGGTGTCGAAGCCGAAGAGGAAGCCGGCGAGCGCGGAGGTCAGCGACCAGAGCGCGAGACGCGGGTTCATTCGGGCGGACCGGCGCTCACCGCGGGCGCGGCCGGCCCGGGATGACGATCGGCGTGGCCTTCTGCACCTCCGCCCACACGCGCTTCCCCACCTTGTCGGCTTCGGCGATGATGGCCGCTTCGTCCACGGTGAGGATCTTGTGGTCCCGCATCACGAACCGGCCGTCGATCATCACCGACTCGATGTCGCCGGGTTGCCCGTTGTGGATCCATGCGGAGATGATCCGCACCGCCGGTACGAGGTGAACCCGCTGAGTGTCGAGGACGAGCAGGTCCGCCTTCTTGCCCACCTCCAGCGTGCCCAGCGTCTTCAACTGGCGCACCGCCCTGGCGCTCCCGACGGTCGCGTCCTCGAAGACGTCCTCGGGTTGGGGGCGCACACCCGGGAAGTCATCGTCCCGGCGCGCGCGCTCGGTGACGAGTGCGGTCCGCAGCACCGAGAACAGGTCCGTCGTGTTGTTGTCGGTGCCCATGGCGATGGGCACGCCCGCCGCTCGCATCGCCGGAATGGGCGGAATGACGCCGCGGTTGCCCGCCATCCCGGCCTGGTGCGTGACGATCGTGCCCGACTTCGCCAGAAGGGCGATGTCGGCATCGTCCACGTAGCGGCAGTGTGCCGCGAAAAGGCGCGGGCCCAGGAATCCGTGCTTCGCGAGGAACTCGACGGGGCTCATCCCGTGATGGCGCCGCATGTAGGCCACCTCGGCGCGGCTCTGCGAGAGGTGGATGGTGTAGCCGAGGTCGTGCTTCTCGGCGAAGTCGTGCACCGCGCGCAGCAGCTCCGGCGACGAGTTCTCCGCGAGGCCGGCGGCGGGGAACACGGTGATGCGCCCTTGTTCCCTGCCGTGCCACGCGGTGTAGAGGTCGTTGATGCGCTTCAGCCCGTCCTCGCGCATCTTCTGCGAGAACTGCGGCGGCTCGCCCTTCGCGAGGATCTCCGGCGACATCGGCGACCCGCCGACGCGGTCCGTGGCCGACTCCGCGAACACCCAGCGCAGGCCGGTTCGCGCCAGCTCTGCCGCGGTGTTGGCGGTCCCCGCGACGTTCTCGACGACCGTGGTGCTCCCGGTGCGGATGGCCTCGACCGCGCCGACGACCGCCATCAGCGTGGCTTCCTCTCGCGAGACGAGACTGTTGGGCGAGACCGCCAGGCGATAGCTGTTGGGGAACCCGAAGTCCTCGTTGAAGCCGCGCGCGAGGGTGGCCGCGAGGTGCGCGTGGCAGTTGATGAGCCCGGGGAACAGTGCCTTGCCGCGCCCGTCGTAGACCTCGGCCTGTGGATAGGCCTTCAGCACCTGCTCGGTCGGCCCGATGGCCGCGATCGTGTCGCCCTGGACGGCCAGCGCGGCGTCGTGCCGGACGAGATCGGCGGTGGAGTAGACCGTGGTGTTGGCGAACACCACCGGGCGTCCCGCGGATGGCTGTGCGTGGCTGCCCCGCGCGTCGAGCAGGAGGGCGGCGGCGCCCGCGCCAGCTCCCGCGAGCAGTTCGCGACGAGAGAGCGAGGTCGTGCTGGACGAGGACCGTGAAGGGGAGGGCGAGCGATCCGGGGTCGGGGCTGGCATGGCGCAAGGTAGCGCCACCTGTGCGGCCCGTCAAGAAATCGTGCCTTGACCGCCGCCCGATAACGGAATGCCGTTTGCTTCAATCAATGGTGAATGCCGGCGACTTGAACTGATTGGAGGTCGTTATGTCGCGCGTCAGTCGTCTGGCGGGGTTCACCGTGCTGGCTGGGCTCATGATGCTGGTGCTGCCGGGCCCGACCGCCGCCCAGACCGACGAGGCCGGTTCCGGAAACCCGGCGGTCGAGGTCCAGAGACCCGGCGGGCGCCCTGGTGGCGCCCCTCCGCGCGCGGGCCCTCCTGAACCCCCTCATCCCGCGCACCGGCCGCCGGCCAGGATCGTGCGCGGCCGCGTCTTCATCGGGGGGTACTTCTACGATCCGTTCTTCGGGCCCTATCCCTGGTGGCGGTGGCCGGATTACCCCTACTGGTACTACCCCGTCTACGACGACCGGTCCGAGCTGCACATCAAGGTCACGCCGAATGCCGCGAAGCTGGCGGCCGTCTACGTGGACGGCTTCTACGCCGGCATCGTGGACGACTTCGACGGGGTGTTCCAGGAGCTGCCGCTCCCACCCGGCGGGCACAGCATCGTGTTGTATCTCGAGGGTTATCAGACCATCCGGCGGAACCTGTACCTCCCGCCACGCTCGAGCTACACGATGCGCGAGGCGATGCTGCAGCTGCCGCCGGGCGAACGGAGCGTGCCGCCGGATGTCGCGCCGGCGCTCCCGCCACCGCCACCCGGAAGCTACAACCTGCCGGGGACACCACCCGCCCTCCCGGTGCCACCCGCTCCTGCGGCCACGGCAGCCCAGGCCCCCGGCTACGGGACGCTCGATCTCTTCGTGCAGCCCGCGGGTGCCGAGATCACCATCGACGGCCAGCGGTGGGTCAGCTCGGTGGGCGGGCACTTCGTCGTGCAACTGTCCGTCGGCACGCACCGAGTCGAGGCGAGCCGACCTGGATATCGCCCCTATGCGGGCGACGTGGCGATTCGAGACGGCGAGCAGACGACGCTCAACGTGAGCCTGGCGGCGACGCCGTGAGGCATCGTCGGCGGCGGCCGGTCACTTCGCGCGGCAGTCGGGACCGGCCCCGCCGTTCTTCCGGAGGAAGTCCACGTAGTAGGCGGCATAGTCGGTGGCCTGGCGGCGGTCGGCCTCTGTGAGGAGCAGCGGCCCCACGTCCTTGGTCCAGGCGTCGGCACACGCGGCGGCCGGGCGGTCGCTGCCCACGCATGCCCGAAACGCGGCGAACGACTTGCGATAGGTGTCGAACTCGCTGCGGGTCATGGGCGCACCGTGCCCGGGCACGGCCAGGCGGAACGGTGTGGCCCACACTTCGTCCAGCGCGGCCTGCCATCGCGCCGGGCAGGCCGTCTCGAAGAACGGCGCCGGCAGCGTGACGAGGTCGCCAATCGCGGCGACCCCCGTGGCCTCGTCGTAGATCCAGAGGTCGGCGTCGGTCACCGCATTGTCGGCGACGCGGACGGAGAGGGGCCGTCCCGCGAGGCGTCGCGTCCCCGAGTGATCGAGCGGCACGTCCGGCCGCAGCGTGTCGCTCTCCTCCATCGTGGCCAGGAACAGGCCCACTTCTTCCCGCCGAGTCGCAGACGCCTCGGGCGGCCGCTGACGCGCGGCCGCGAGATTGCGCGCGAGGAACCCGCCCGGTGCGAGCGCGCGATCGACCGCACGCGTCGTGTAGACCCTCGCGGCCGGATGCTCGGCCTTCACGCGGCCGTTGCCGCTTGCGTGATCGAGGTGCCAGTGGGTGTTGACGATGACCGAGACGGGCAGGCGCCTGTCGCGCGCGAACGCGAGGATGCCGTCGCTGTGCCAGGGATGGCGGCCCGTGTCGATCACGATCAAGCCTTCGGGCGCGACGAGGATCACCGTGTTGCCATCCGGCCCGCGCTCCGGGAGCATGGCGCCTGGGAGCAGGTAGGTGTCCGGCGCAATCTCGCGCGCGGCAGGGGGCGCCGGGGGGGTGGGCGCCGCCTGCGCGAGCGCCAGCATCAACAGCAGCGGCACGATTCTCATGGCCGCGCCAGCGTATCAGTGCCCGCCCGATCCGGTCTCGGGGACCCGCCGATTCAGCGGGGACCAGACGTGGTACGGCCTGTCCGTGCGGGCGCCCGTCCGAACCCGCGGTTCGCCTGCGTCAGAGCCACCGCCGGACTCGGGCCCGGTACTGCATGTGCGCGTCGCCGAAGCGCCGTTCGAGGTACACCTCTTCCCTCAGGACGACGCCGTAGTGGCCGCCAGGACGGCTGGCAGCAAGACAAGCGACCACGGCTGCGTCAGCAGGAGCGCGAGCCCGGCGTAGGCCGTCGCCCCGAAGAGGTACATTGGATTGCGCGTGAAACGGAACGGTCCGGTCTCGACGAGCGTCGTCGGCGTGGCCGAGTTGTGAATCGGGGTTCCGACCCGTTTCATTGTCACGACCATCCACGTAAACCCCACGGCGCCCGCCGCGAGAAGCCCTCCGCCCAGGACGCGCAGGTCCGCACGCAGCGTGCCGTTCAGCAGGCGCGCGATGGGCCAACGACCGGCGAAGGCCCATCCCGGCCGAGGCACGTCCGCGGCCGGCCATCGTGGCCAGCGTCCGCCTCGCCGGTTCGGCGTCGGCACGCCTGTCCGCACCCGCCCGCACCCGTTCGCACCTGCCCGCACCCGTTCGCACCTCCCCGTGATTGGGTGGTCTGGTTACCCGGGTCTTGGGCGTATACTGCGCAGGAATCCCGGCCGGCGCCGGGCCATGAAGGAGGCTGGCATGTCACTGTCACGTCGCAGCTTTGTACGTTCCATCGGGCTGGGCGGTGCCGGCCTGTCCACGGCGCTCGTCATCGGCCGCGGGCGCGAGGCCATGGCCTTCCAGGGCGGCATGGTCCAGCCCCTCCAGCCGCCGGACGATGGGCTCATCCACATCGACTCGAACGAGAACGCGCGCGGCCCTGGCAAGTCGTCGCTCGACGCGCTGCATCGTGCCATCTCGCCGCGGGTGGGGCGCGGTTATCCGCCGGACTACGTCCGCGACCTGAGCACGACCATCGCGCAGCACTACGGCGTGGACCCGGGCGCCGTCATCATCGGCACGGGCTCCGGCCCGATTCTCGAAGCCGGTGCACGGGCGTTCTGCTCCGCGACGAGGCCGCTGGTCACGGCGTCCCCCTCGTACGCGCAGCCCGAAGGCGCCGCGCGACGGGTGGGCGCCACGATCAAGGCCATCCCGGTCGACCGGGACCTCAAGCTCGACCTGAACGCGATGGCCGAGGCGGCGAAGGGCGCCGGCATGGTGTTCTTCTGCAACCCGAACAACCCGACCGCCACCGCGCACCCCTTTACGGCCGTCGAGGCGTTCGTGCGCCGCGTCAAGAAGGAGTCGCCGGACACGGCCATCCTCGTGGACGAGGCCTACATCGACTACACGTACGATCCCAACGTGAAGACGGCCGTTCCGCTGGCGAAGGAGCTGCCGGGCGTGTTCGTGGCGCGCACGTTCTCGAAGGCGCACGGCATGGCCGGGCTGCGCCTGGGGTACGCCGTCGGGCAGCCGGAGACGGTGCGGACCGTCTCGCAGGCCTGGAGCCTGGGCAGCATGAACACGCTGACCGCGGCCGCCGGCATCACGTCGTTCCGCGACACCGGCCACATGGAGGAGGAGCGCAAGGAGAACGCGCGCGTGCGCGATTTCACCCTGCAGGCCTTCCGGAAGATGGGGTACGAGGCGTCCGACTGCCACACTAACTGCATCTTCGTGAACATCGGCCGGCCCGCAAAGGAGTTCCGGGACGCCTGCCGGAAGCTCGGTGTCGCGGTGGGGCGTGACTTCCCCCCCATGGAGAAGACCCACAGCCGCATCTCGCTGGGGACGATGGAGGAGATGCGGAAGGCCGTGGAAGTCTTCGAGAAGGTGCTCGGGAAGGCCACGAACCTGTAGCGCATTCGTGATTTCGCACAATCGTTCGACGGCCGGTCCCGACGCGGGGCCGGCCGTTCGTGTTTCGGGTGGCGATCGCGCCCGTCCCCAGGTCCATCAGCGGTGAGGGCGTGGCGGCGGTGACCGTCGCTACGTCCCCGCCGCCTGGCCGACGATGTGCTGGATGACCTGGTCGAAGGCCTGGGTCGGGGAGAAATCCACGTACTCGACGTCTTCGAGCACTTCCGGCGCGTGGCCGGGTGCGAGGTAGAACGCGTCTCCCGCCGTGAAGTCCTTGTGGCCGTCGGCGGTGTGCATGCGCACCGTGCCGCGGATGACGTAGCCCCAGTGCGGACACTGGCAGAGGTCCTGCGGCAGTCCCCGCAGCGCCGGCCGGAGGTCCGTTCCCTTGCGGGCGCTGACGAACGCCACGCTCATGTCGTCTCCAAGCGGCTGCTTACGCAGCTCCACGCCGTCGCCGCCGATGGCGACCGGCACCTGTGGCCGTTGCAGTCCGATCATCGTGTGCTCCTTTCGATGTGCGAGAGTTCGAACGTGGACGTCTGGTCGCCGCGGCCGGAACCGGACCGGCCGCGGAGCGGAAGTAGAAGTCGAGCATCTCCCGGAGCGGGGCGGGATCGCGCAGCAGGCGGGTCCGCAGGGCAGCGCCTTCCCAGCAGTTGACGAGCAGATCCGCCATCGCGCGGGTATTGGTGCCTGTCGGAAGCTCGCCGCGCGCGACGGCGATATCCAGGCAGGCGGAGATCCGCGAGGCGATGGTGCCGAAGCACTCCTCGACCTTGCGCCGGAAGACCTCGCTGACGCCGGAGAGCTCCTGGCCCAGACCCCCGAGCAGGCACCCGAGGTAGCCCTCGTCGCGGTACTTCTGCTCGCTCAGCTCGAAGAACCGCCGCACGCGATCCAGCGGCGGGAGCGCGTCGTCCTGCAGGCACATGTCGAGACCCGCATGGACTTCATCCAGGTAGGCATCGATGACCTGGAGGCCGAAATCCTCCTTGCTCTCGAAGTGGTGATAGAACGACCCCTTCGGGATGGCGGTCGCGTCCAGCAGCGCCGCGACGCCGAGGTCGTGATAGCCGTGGCGCAGCAGCATCGCCTTGCCGGCTTCGAGCAGCTGCTGACGGGTGGTTGGATGGTGTCGCACGTGCCGTGTTTCTAGACCGATCGGTCTAGTGCCGGCAGTCTCGCTCCATCGGCGCGAGATGTCAAGGCCGATGTGGGTATCTTGTCGAGCTCATGACCACCACCAGCGCCACCACGATCATCAGCGCCGCAACGCCGAACGTGCGCTGCATCCCTGCAGCCACCGCCTCCGGCGTTGCGGCCACGATGTCGCTCGTTGCCGAAGCGAGCGTGAAGAGGGCGCCCATGGCCGAGGCGCCGGTGATGAACCCCAGATTCCGCGACAGGCCGAGCAGGCCGGCCACGAGCCCTCGCCGCGTCGTGGGCGTCCCGTCCATGATCGCGGCGGTGTTGGCCGCCTGGAACAGCGCGTAGCTCGCGGTCATCGCGGCGATGGGCACGATGTAGCCGACCAGGCCGACCCACGCGGGAAGGACGAAGAGGAAGGCGCTTCCGCCGGCGATCCCGATCTGGCCGGCCTTCGTCATGCGGTGCGCGCCGCGACGGTCGACCAGTCGCCCGGCGGGCACGCCGCTCAACGCGGCGACGCCCGGTCCCACCGACAGCACGAGGCCGACTTCGGCTGCCGTCAGCCCGAGCGCGCGGGACAGGTAGAACGGCCCGACGACCAGCGTCGCCATCATCACCGCCGACACGATCGCGCTCGAGACGAGGCTGGCGCTCACGGCCGGATCGCGGAGCAGCGCCAGCGGGACCAGTGGTGACGCGGCGCTCCTCTCGGCGAGGAGGAAGCCGGCGACACCGCAGGCAGCCGCCAGCAACAGCGCGAGGTTGACGGGACCGAAGTGCCCGGCCCCCATCGTCATGGCGAGCGCGTAAGCGGACAGCGTCACGGCCAGGAGGAACGAGCCGAGCGCGTCAGCGCCCTCCCGATGCGCGCCGGGCGTGCTTCCGTCCCCTGGCACGTACCGACGGACCAGCAGCAGTGCCAGGAGCCCCGCCGGAACGTTGGCGAAGAAGATGGCCCTCCAGCCGGGCGTCGCCATCAGCACGCCGCCGAGCGCCGGGCCCAGCGCCGTGCCGGCCGCGGACATCGTGCCGAGCAACCCCATGGCGGCGCCCGTTCCCGCCTTCGACGCCGTGTCGCTGGCAATCGCGATGGTGAGCGACATCATGAGGGCCGCGCCGGCGCCCTGCCCGGCCCTGGCGGCGATCAGGGTGGCGAGCGTCGGCGCCACGCCACACAGGAGCGACGATGACGTGAACAGGACGATGCCGGCGGTCAGCAGCCGCCGGCGGCCAATCCGGTCTCCCAGCTTCCCCGCCGCGACGCTCGACGTCGTCATGGAGACGAGATAGGCGAGAACGATCCACTGGGCCTGCTGGAACGAGGAGCCGAACGCGCGCGCCAGCTCCGGCAGGGCCGCATTGACGATGCTGGTCGCGAGCGAGGGCATCAGCACGGGGAGCGACAGGCTGGCGAGAGCCGGTTTCGACATGTCCCCAGCCTAGTGAGCGTTCTCTCATGGCGGAAGACGCAACGGATGCACTGTATCCGTGCGTTTGACGCTATGTGTCAACTGTGCGATGGTCTGGCCATGTCCAGCCCGGATCTGAACCTCCTCTACACGTTGAACGCGGTGCTGTCCGAGGGCAGCGTCGTGCGGGCGGCGCACCGGCTGCTGCTGAGCCCCTCGGCCATGAGCCGGGCGCTGGCGCGGCTGCGTGAGACGACCGGCGATCCCCTGCTGGTGAGGGCCGGGCGCGGGCTGGTGCCGACGCCCCGCGCCCTCGAGCTCCGCGAGCGTGTCGGCCAGCTCGTGGACGACGCCGAGGCCGTGCTGAGACCATCGAAGAGGCCCGAGCTGAAGCGGGTGACGCGCACGTTCACGGTGCGCTCGCGCGAGGGGTTCGCGGAGACCTTCGGGCCGGCTCTGGTGGCACGAGTCGCCAGGGAGGCGCCGGGCGTGCGGCTACGCTTCGTGCCGAAGCTGTCCAGGGACAGTGGTGCGCTTCGCGACGGCACCGTCGATCTGGAAACGGGAGTCGTGGGCCAGGCGACGAGCCCGGAGCTCCGCGAGCAGGCGTTGTTCCGTGACCGGTTCGTCGGGGTCGTGCGGCGCCGGCACCCGTTCAGCAGGGGCAGGATGACGGCGGCCCGTTACGCGTCCGGCCGGCACATCAGCGTATCGCGCCTGGGGCTCGAGCGAGGCGGGATCGATGCGGCGCTGGCGCCGTTGGGGCTCCAGCGCGAGGTCGCGACCATTGCCGGGGGGTTCGCCACCGCGGTGGCCCTGGCCCGCGCCTCCGATCTCGTCGCCAGCGTGCCCGAGCGGCACACCATGGCGCTTCGCACCGGCATGCACACCTTCACGCTGCCCTTCGACGTGCCGCCACTCGTGGTGTCGATGCTCTGGCACCCTCGGATGCACGCGGATCCGGTCCACGCGTGGGTGCGAGCCTGCGTCCGGGAGGCGTGCGAGGGTATGCGATAGCCACGGCGGCGAGCAGATCACATTGGGAGGCGTGCCGACGGCGTGACCAGCACACTCACCTGTCCAGAAGCCCTGGCAGCTTCTGGAAGGGGAACGTGGCCTCGAAGCGGGCCCGCCACGCCTCGTCCTGCGGGTGGCCCGCCGACCAGGTCCAGCTCAGGACCAGCACCTGCGCGTGGTGGCGGGGACGCGTGCCGGCGAAGTACTGCGGGTTCAGCCGCACGACCGTGCGACCGTTCTCTGCGTCGGCGTCGCTGAACTCGCCCTGGAAGCCGAAGGAGCTCAGCACCGCCGGCCGGGCGAGGGCAGCGGCGCCGGCCTTCTGGCGATACTGCCGGATGTAGGTCACCTCGTCGCTGACGGCCGCCCCGAGCTTCGCCTGGTTCGCGGGCAACTGCGCCTTCATCTGCGCGAGGCTCCGCTCCATCTCGGCGACGATGGCATCGCGCAGATCCGCGGGCAGCTCCTTGCGGGCCTGTTCGATCTGGGCCTCGAACTTCTTGACCACGTCCGCCATCCCGCTGCTCGCGGACGCGCCCTGCGCCTGCCAATGCTGCTCCAGCGCGTCCAGGAACTCGGCGCGCGAGACAGGCGTGTACGGGGATTGTCCCTCCCGTGTCACGACAACGGCGCGGCCCTGACCGGCCCGGAACGCCGGCAGGCCGCCAACCGTGCCGTCCGCCCGCGCGAGCTGGTAGAGCTGAGTAGGAACGCCGCCCAGTGGCACGGGCGTGCCGAATTCGTCGAGCAGCCCGGTCAGATCGTTGGCCGCGATCGTCGCGGTGCTCCTGGTGCTGCCGATCTCCTGCAATCGGCCGCTGGCCTCGTCACAGATCGAGACGAGGTACTCCGCCTCGAAGCCGAACGCGAGGCTGCCGCCGAGCGATGGCCGCGCGTCGCGGATGTACCGGCTCCCCTCGGACTCGTTGATGACGGCATCCGGAGGAAGGGCGGTCAGCAGGCTCTGGAACGCGGACGCCTTCGTCAGCGCGGCCGTCGCGTCCGCCTTCTCGACCGGCCGGGACGTCGAAACAGTCCTGGTCGTGAGGGTCCAGGAGCCGGAGGGGCCGCCAGGCGGGACTGCGCAGCGCGTGTCGGTGGAGGGATCGAGCCGTGCCACCTCCCGCGGCACGCGGTCCACCAGGTCGGCCATCCGGAATCCCGTGGTCAGGACTCGTCCGTCGGGCATGACGTAGAACGAATGCGCACCTCCGGCGGCCACCGTCGCGACGCCCTTCACCGGAACCATGACCTTGCCCTCGACGACGGGGCCACGCGACATCTGCGAGAAGCTGTTGTCGCCCCACGCGCGCACCGTGCCATCCTGCATCAGCGCCAGCACGTGGCCCGCCATCGACGAGGTGACGATCTGCCCGACGCCCGCCAGTCCGCGGACCCTGACCGGCTTCGCGCTCTTGGGCAGCTTCGTGTCCGGCGCGTCCAGCAGGCCGACGTCGTTCCTGCCCCACGCCATCACCGATCCATCGGCGAGCAAGGCGAACCCCGTGCGTCCGGCGGCATGGACCGATCGCACGCCAGACAGACCCGCCAGTCGCACGGGCGTGGCCTTGAAGTCCACCGCGTCGTCACCCAGCTGGCCGTACTCGTTGGCGCCCCAGCCCCAGACCGATCCGTCGTCTGTGAGCGCGAGGCCGAACGAGTACCCGGCGGCGATGCCCACCACGTTGGACAGCCCGATCACGGGACGCGGAAACGGGACCGCATAGTGGCTGCCCGAGCCGGTCCCCTTACCATCGCCGAGCGCACCGAGCTGGCCGTCGCCCCAGGCCACGACCGTGCCATCGTCGCGCAGCGCGAGCGCGAAGCGCATGCCCGCGACGACCTGCGTGACGCCCCTCAACCCGACGACGGCTCTGGGGGTGGGCACGGGTCGCATGGCCTGGCCCGGCCGCGGGAAGGTGCCGGCTGGCCCGTGCCCGAGCTGCCCCTCGCCGTTCTCGCCCCACGAGAGGACCGTGCCGTCTGCGAGCAGGAGCAGGCTGAAGTTCTCGCCTGCGGCCGCGGCGACTGCGGTCGAGATCCCGGGCAGCACCTCGGGTGCGCGGCGGAGGTTGACGGCGTCCTGCGTACCTCGCCCGAGCTGCCCTTGCTCGTTCTGGCCCCAGGTGATGACCGACCCATCCGTGCGAATGCCGATGAAGTGGTTCAGGCCCGCGGCGACCTGGCCGCTGTTCGGGGCCGATGTCGCCGGCGCGCCGGCGAGGACCAGGCCGAGGACCACCGACGAAAGCGTGCGCATGACCGGACTCTAGGCCCGGGCCGACACCTCGTCAAGGAATCCGCAACCCTCGAAGCGGGCGGATCGCGGACCTGCCGGGGGCTTGCCGCCACTGATAGTAAGGATTGTGTTTGTATATGAATTGATATACATCTGTCCGTCCGCACCATGCCCGACAGGCCACGAAGCGTCGATCACCGGCTGCCGCTGAAGCCCAAGGTCCTGCACATCCTGCTTGCCCTCGCCGATGGCCCGCGCCATGGATACGGCATCATGCAGGACGTCGCCGCCCGCACGAGGGGACAGGTCCGGGTCTGGCCGGCGGCGCTCTATGGCGCCCTTCGCGAGCTCGAGGATCTGGACTGGATAGCCGAGTCGGAGACCCGACCCCGCGATGACGACGAGCGCCGGCGCTACTTTGCGCTCACGCCCCTCGGGAAGCGGGTGCTCGGCGCCGAGGTCCGGCGCCTGGAGGCCATCGTCGAACACGCGCGCGCGAGCCGGGCCCTGCGCAGCGAGGGCCGCGCATGAAGACCCCCTTCGACTCCGCCCAGGGCAGGCGAGAGGCTCGCATCTACGGCCGGCTGCTGCGGCTGGTGCGCGGGCGGGATCCTCATGAGCGGCAGGCGATCGGAGAGGACGCGGAACGACTCCTGGACGGCGCGCGTGCGCGGGGCCGAGGCGCCGTGGCGGCGACGTGGCTGTCCCTGTTGTGGGATCTCGCCATCGCCGGTGTCGGACAGGATCTCGTCCGCGCGCTTCGAACGCTGGTGCGCGCGCCGGGATTCATCCTGACGGTGTCCCTGCTTCTCGGCCTCGGCGTCGCGGCCACGACGACGCTGTTCGCCCTGGTGAACGCGGCGCTGCTGGCGCCCTTGCCCTATGACGACCCGGATCGGCTGGTGATGGTCTGGGAGTCGAACGTTCCGCGGAATCGGCTGCGCGAGGGGCCATCGCCGGGAAACCTCAATGACTGGGTCGCCAGCAGCGATGCATTCGAGGCGCTCACCGGGTGGTGGACCGCGCAGGCCACGTTGCGTGGCCTCGATGGCAGCACGCCGGTCACCGGTGTCCAGGTGACGAAGGGCTTCTTCGAGGTGTTCCGGCGCGCGCCGCTCCTGGGCCGGACCTTCGCGGACGACGAGTACGCAGGCAGGCCGTCGATCCCGTCGGGGAGGGTGGGCCCCGAGCCGATCCTCGTCCTGAGCCATCGCCTGTGGCAGAGCCTCGGAGCCGACCCCGCGATGGTCGGAGGCACCGTCCACGTCGAAGGCCGCGACTGGCGCGTCCTCGGCGTCATGCCTGCCGACTTCGCCGTCCCCGACGCTCAGGCGGCGTTCTGGACACCGTGGGACATGCGCGAGTCCTACAACGGCCCCCGCTTTCCCGAGGGGCCGCCGCGCGAGGCCCGGTTTCTGCGGGTCGCTGGCCGCATCGAGCCTGGCCTGTCTCGCGAGGCCGCCACGGAACGGATGGAGGTCCTCGCGGCCCGCCTCGCGGCGGATCATCCGCGGTCGAACGCTGAGTGGAGCGTTGAACTGGTGCCGCTGAGGGAGGAACTGGTCCGCTCGAGCCGCACGGGACTGCTGCTCGTGTTCGGCGCGGTGTCGTGCCTGCTCCTGCTGGTCTGTGCGAACGTGGCGAGCCTCGCGATTGCACGGGGGACGGCGCGCGCGCGGGAGACGGCCATCCGGCTGGCGCTTGGCGCCGGCCGGCCGCGCATTGTCAGGGAACACCTGTCCGAGGCCGCGGTGTGCGCCGCGCTCACCGCGATCGTGGCCATCGTGCTCATGGCCTGGTCGCTGGGGGCCGCGGTCGCGTTTGCACCCTCGGACATCCCCCGGCTGGACGAGGTCCACATGAACGCCCGTATCGTGGCGTTTGCCGCGGCCCTCGCGCTCCTCTCCACCATCCTGGGCGTCCTGCTTCCGGGCCTTCGAGGCAGCGCCCCCGCGATCGCGCCTGCGCTCAAGGACGGCGCGCCGGCGTCCAGCCGGCACGCCAGCCGGCTGCGGCGTGGGCTCGTCGTCGCCGAGATCGCCGTCACGGTGGTGCTCCTCGTCGGCGCCGGGCTGCTGGCTCGAAGCTTCGCGAGCCTGCAGCGCGTGGACCCCGGCTTCGACGCGCGCAACCTGCTCGTGATGCGAATTGCGCCCGACGTGACGCGGTACCGCGGCGCCCAGGTGACGGAGTACTACCGTCGCGTGCTCGACTCCATCCGCGAGCTGCCCGGCGTGGCATCGGCCGCCGCGGTGACGGTCCTCCCGATGAGCACGATCGGCTCGGATTTCTACCGCCCGTACTGGCTGGAGGGCGCCCGCCCCTCCGGGAACGACCTCCCACAGGCGAACGTCCGGATGGCGACGCCCCGGTACTTCGAGACGCTCGGCCTTCGGCTCGTCTCGGGCCGCGAGTTCTCGGCTGGAGACACGGTGGAGGCGCCGCGCGTGGTCATTGTCAACGAGAGCCTCGCCCGCAGGGCCTGGAACGGCGAGGACCCCGTGGGTCGCACGCTGGTCCTCGACTACCAGGGCGGCCCGACCGAGCGCCAGGTCGTCGGCGTCGTCCGCGATGCCAGATACGACGGCCCGCGCAGCGCCCCGTCGCCCGAGGTCTTCATCCCGCACGCGCAGAACCCCTACCTGGTGATGAACGTCGTGGTGCGGACCACGATGGACCCGGGCGCGTTGGCCCGTTCGGCCCGTGCGCAAGCACTGGAGGTGGACCCCGACCAGCCGGTCCACTCCGTCACGACGATGGAGCGGTTGCTGGACGACACCATGGAGCAGGACCGCTTCGCGATGCTGTTCGTGGCGCTGTTTGCCGCGGCGGGCCTGGTGACCGCCGCCACGGGCGTCTACGCGCTCCTGGCGTTCACCGTCGCCCAGCGTCGGCGCGAGATCGCGGTGCGCATGGCGATCGGGGCGTCATCGCGCTCCGTCGCGCGGCTGATCGTCGTGGAGTCCCTGGTGCTGGCCCTCGCAGGCTGTGCCATCGGCGCCATCGGCCTGGCCGCCGTCAGCGGACTGGCGCGATCCGTCCTCTTCGGCGTTGTGCCACAGGATCCGCTCACGCTGGCGGCGACGGCGGTTGTCCTGGTCGCCACAGTGCTGGCGGCGAGCTGGCTGCCGGCGCGGCGTGCCGCGAGGGTCAACCCGGTGTCGGCGCTGCGTGTCTGATACCCGTGCGCCTGCGCCGGTGCCGCTCGTGGCACGCGGCGGGCGCCACGCCGACGCTCACGCGGATTCGCGCCAGCTCAGGAACGTCCTGCGCGCGCGACGTGCCCGAACGCCACGGCAGCGCCGGCCCCGATCGTCGCGAGCATGGCGAACATCACATCGTAGCCGCCCGAGGCGACGATGAACCCGGCAGCGATCGGGCCGAAGGCATCGCCGACGTCATAGATGGTGCCGAACACGCCGTGGGCTGCGCCGTAGCGCTCGCGACGCGTCAGGTCGGTGATGAGGGCGCTGGTTGCCGCCGTCGTGGTGGCTACCCCGGCGGCGTAAACGACCACCGCCGCTGCCAGCCACACGGGGCCGGCAGCGAGCGGCAGTCCCCCAACCACGGCACTGCACAGCGCCAGCCCCGCCACGATGACGTGACGACGGCCCACCCGGTCCGACACGACCCCGAGCAGAGGCCGGATCGCCAGCGTCGTCAGGGTCTGTGCCGCGAACAGCCAGCCGATCTGCGCAGGCGTCATGTTCACCACGTCGCGCGCGTACAGCGGCAGGAAGGCGTTGAGCGCGCCGCTCAGCACGAACTGCGCGGCGTGCGCGGCGCTGGTGGCCAGCACGAGCCTGTGCCGCAGCACTTCGGCCACCCCCTCACGAAAGGCCGCCCAGTCGAGCGCGCGCGGTGATCCTGACGCGTGGAACGACAGCCGGCTGACGAGGGCAGGAGACAGGACCCCGATGGCGCCGGCAGCGAGGAATGCCAGGTCGAAACGTCCCGCGGCCATGGCGTACCCGCCGATCACCGGCCCGAGCGCCTGGCCGGCGCCCTGCGCCGTGGCCAGCGTGCTCAACCACGCGCCGCGGCGCCCCGCGGGAGCCAGATCCGAGACGGCCGCCGATGCGACGGGGCTGAAGATGGCCGTCGCATGTCCGTGGACAACGCGCACCAGGACGAGCAGCGCCAGGGATGCCACCCACATGTACGCGAAGGGCGTCACGGCGAACACGAGCGCGCCAGCCATCAGCAGACGGCGGCGACCCAGCAGGTCCGACAGCGCGCCGGCGGGGAGCTTCACGACGATGCCGGTGACAGTGGACGCGCCGACGACGAGCCCCACGATCTCGGGGCCCGCGCCAAGGTCACGGGCGAAGAGCGGCAGCAGCGGCGCGCGGCAGATGGCGTAGCTGCAATACGCCGCTGCGGCGGCAACGGACAGCTCCGCCAGGATCCGCCTCGGGCGGCCGCGCGGCTCGTCGCTTGCCATCATCGGCCTCGGCGGGGGTCCCTCCGTTCGGGTACCCGGCGCCGCGCCCGGGTTGCCACGGGTCGAGGCCCGGAGGCCCGTGCGGACTGCGCGAACGCCAGATACAGCGATTCGAACAGCACGATGCCACGCTCCAGCAGCTCCGCATCGTCCGGTGTGGACAGCCGGAGGCCGTCGATGATGGTGCCAACGGGCCCCGCCTCTGGCGCACCGAAGCGGCTGTCCTTCAGGTCGAGGTCGTGGATGATGGTGGCCAGGCGGGCCACGGCGGCGTCCTGCAGCGCGAACATCGCGCACAGCGTCTCGAAGGTGCAGTGTTCGCCGCGATGGCTGAACTCGACGCCGAACATGTCGAAGGGGACGGCATCGGCCGAGGGCAGGTGATCGCGATCGGGTGCGAACGCGAACTGTGCCTCGGCGTCGATGAAGCGGCGGATGAGCCAGGCCGAGCTCATGCGGTCCACACCTGGCCGCGGGCGTGTCACCCAGAGACGCCTCGTGTACATCGAGGCATCGAGGCTGGCGGACGAAGCGGAGTCCCGGGGGCGGGCCCCGCCCGCGCGGGCTTCCAGGTCGCCCAGCAGGGCTGCCACGCGGTCCCGACCCGCACTGCCGAAGAAATCGATGCGCTCGATCGCCGAGAGCCGTTCCCTGAACAGGCCCAGCAGGCGGGATGCGGAGGGGGTCCGCCTGGCCCGGCGGCGGCGCGGGGCGGACAGGCGCTTCAGCACTGTCTCGACCTCCGCCGCCAGCGCCTGGTAGGCCTCCTGGCGCGCCTGCCGGAACGCATCGACCAGCGCGTCGTCCGACCAGGAGTCGAGCGTGTCGGCCCCGAACACGGTCGCGTCGCCGCCCGCGCCGGTGATTTCGCTCTTCAGCCACTCCATGTCCTCGCGCGCCTGCGCGGTGTCGGGCAGGACGTACACGGCCTGTTTCACCGGCAGCGCGCCAATCTGCTGCAGCCGCCGCCAGGTGCGCACGCGGAGGTTGGACGGCGAGGCCGGCAGCTGGTGCACGAGCACCAGCCAGCGTCGTGCCGAGGCGTCGGGCACGGCTGGGGTGGCACCGGGGGTGGCGGCGGGCGAGGGTCGCGCGGGCATGGGCGATACTGTAACAGTCGTTTCAATGTATAGTCATCTTGTTTCACGCCAGGAGGCACTCCGGCGCCGGCGCGCCGCATGGCACAGAGGAGGTCGTGATGAACCGGGTCGCATCGACGGCGATGGTGGTGGCCGGGGCGCTGGGCGCCGGCGTGTGGGCCTCGGGGCAGGCCGGCGGCGGGCAGCCCGCGCAGAATCCGCGCCAGCAGCCGGGTGCGGCGATGCACATCTACGCGCCGGAGCAGCACGACCTCTACGACGGGCGGTTCGTCATCTCCGCCAGCCGCATCCACATGATCGGCGGGCTGAACGATCCCGAGGGATGGGATCACCTCGACAACGAGGCGAAGTCGGCGCGCCTGGTCTCGGGGACCGCGGACATCGACGTGGACGAGATCCGCAACACGGGCACGTTCGTGGCGAAGCTCCGCATTCCCGAGGGCGAGCTCGTGATGAGCATGGACCGCTGGCACGAGTTCAGCCCCTGCCAGGACGGCGGGATTGTCGCCTACGTGCACGAGCATGGCGCCGACTCGGGCTGCGGCGACGACAACTGGCCGAAGACCCTCGGGTTCCTGGCCGGGTGGGGCTACGGCCACGCCACGCTGAACGGCAAGCCGCTCTACCGGGACTACGAGATGCACTTCATGGTCACGCAGGGCCTGCGCGACCGGAAGACGCTGCGCGTGAACTATCCGATGAAGGACAAGCAGCGGCCGGCCGGCGAGACCAACCCGGCCACGCAGCAGATCGACTTCTACATCCGCAGCCCCCAGCCGAACCCGAAGAACCGCCCGGCGCGCCAGGTGTTCGTGCACTTCTTCGGCATGGAGATCACGTGGAAGTGAGCCACGTCGCTCGCGCGTCCGTGACGGGTCTCCAGGCATCGGCCGGGCCTACTGGCCGGTCGGGGTACCCGTCACCTGGGGAATGGACGTGCCGCCTCCTCCGCGAAGGCCTGCGCGACGCTCGACGCGATGCCCGAGGTGTCCGCGTACGAGATGTTCGACATCACCGCCACGACGAGGCCGTGTTCGCGAAACGCCATCAGTGATGCGACCTTCCCGCCCAGCAGCTCGCCGTCGTGGCCCACCGCGTCCGCCTGTTCGCCCGCCCGCCTGACGGTTTCGAGGTCCCAGCCCAGGCCATAGCCCGTTTCCTCCCCGGAGGCCAGCCGCTGTGACGTCTGGAGCAGCTGCAGCGTCGCGGGCTGCAGCAGCGCGCCGCTGCCCATCGCCAACCCGAAGCGCACGAGGTCCGAGGGCGTGGACACGAAGACGCTGGAGCCCGCGTAGCACGACAGGTCGATGTCGCGCATCGGGTCCGGGCCGTAGCGGGGGTCGGCCGCGAACCGCGGGAAGTAAGGTGTCGCCCGAACCACGGCGGACTCGGTGATGGCGTCGGCCCGCGTGTCATCCATTCCCAGCGGCTCGAAGACCTGTTTCCGCATGAAGGCCACGAAGGGCTCGTCGGCGGCGGCCTCTACGGCCGCGCTCACCACGATCCAGCCGTAGCTCGAATGACGGTGCGCGGTCCCCGGCTCGAACAGCAGCGGCCGATCGGCAAAGGACTCGAATGCCTCGACCGGGCGCTCACAGTGCCGGGAGAAGAGCGGCCCTTCGTCGCCGCCATCGTTCCGGACGCCGGCCACGTGCCCCATCAACTGGCGCAGCGTGACGGGCCACTGCTTCCGGGGGAACGCGGGGACGTAGGTCTGGATCTCGTCATCGAGTTTCAGGCGGCCATTCTCCAGCAGCAGGCCGACGGCGGCCGAGGTGAGCGCAATCGAGGCGGTCCCGATCCGGAACCGCGTCTCCGGCGCGACGGGTGTCCGCTTCTCGAGGCTGGCCCAACCGAACCCCTCCGCCCACACGATGTCGCCGCCGACTCCGACTGCCACCGACAGCCCCGGAAGGTTCTGGGCCGGGAGTGCCGCGCGTGCGAGCTGGCGTCCCTGCTCGACGGTCCCTGCCCACCGTGGCGGCGGGGCCGCACGAGCCACTGAGGAGACGCCCCCCGCCTCCGGGTGCAGGAGGGTCGTCGTGGCGCTCATGTACCCCCAAACGCCCAGGACCGCCATGATCAGCAGGCCCGCGCCAAGGACGATCAGCGTGAGCCACGTTTCCATCCGGTTCCAACGCTTCGACACGTGGCCTCCATGTCCGGGCCGCCGCCGGCCGGTCGCCGTGCCAAAGGATCGCCGTGAGTGCCTCGCAAGTCTTCACCGGGAGATGAGCGTCACGTGAGATTTCCGTGAGCAGGGCGGGATCGCGGCGCAGGTGGCGAGGCCCGGCGTTTCCCCTTCGATGAGGCCCGGCCGGCCGTCCGCGGCTGCCTCAGCCACGGCGCCAGGACGGCCTCGAGGTCCCGGCGAATCCAGTCGGCCGCCTTTCCCTCCCGATAGGTGGCCCACGACATCAGCGATCCGTTGATGGTGGTTTCCACGGTGCGCGCCAGCGTGGGCGCGTCGGTCTGGCGGCGCAGCTCCCCGGAGGCGATGGCGTCGGCCAGCAACGACGCGAGCTCACGGCGGGTGGCGCGCGCGTTCTCGACGAGATGTTCCCGGAGGACGTCGTCAGCGAGGTCGGTTTGCAGGTACGCGAGGTTTCGCAGGAGCGCGTCCGACGTGGGTGCCAGGTCGGCCATGCAGGCTGCGTACGCGCGCACGGTGGCCAGCGGCCCTCGGCGGGCGGCGCGCAGGCCCGCGAAGACAGGGCCGGCGCTGCCGGCGAAGCGTTCGGACAGCGCCACCATCAGCGCGCGCTTGCTGCCGAAGCGCTGCACCAGGCGGCCGGGCGTCACGCCCGCCTCCGCCGCGATGTCGGCGAGCGTGAGCTCGTGAGGCCCGCGCCGGTTCATGGCACGCTGCGCGGCGGCGAACACGTCCTCGTCGGTCGCCTTCGGGCGCCGGCCCCGGGGAGAAGTTGACAATGGCTAAACCTTCGTTTAGTTTCAGCGTTACTAAATGACAGTTTAGTCCGGGGAGGCCACCCATGCGAAAGGTGATCTACGGCGGTGCGATGAGCCTCGACGGCTACATCGCCGGTCCCAATGGGGAGTACGACTGGATCGTGATGGATCCGGACATCGACTTCGCCGCGCTGATGGGCCGGTTCGACACCTTCCTGATCGGCCGCAAGACCTTCCAGGCGATGCAGAAGATGGGTGACGCCGCGCCGCCGGCGCCGGGCATCCGGAACGTGGTCTTCTCGCGGACGCTGGGGCCAGGGGACTGCCCGCGGGCGACCCTCAGCGACGATGCGGAGCGGACGGTGGCCGAGCTGCGCGCGCAGCCCGGCAAGGACATCGCGCTCTTCGGCGGCGGCGAGTTGTTCCGGAGCCTGCTGGCCGCCGGCCTCGTCGATGAGCTGCACTTCCACGTCGTCCCCGTGCTGCTGGGCGGGGGCATACCGCTGCTGCCGCCGCCGGCCGGCCGCGCCAGGCTCGAGCTGACGTCGCACCGGGTGTATGAGAAGACCGGCACGATCGGACTCGAGTACGTCATCGTCGGTTCGGCATGAGCGCCTGACGGACGATTCGGCTTGGTGAGGCGTATCCTTCGTGTTCTGCGCGCCACTCACCGTCGACAACGACGGTCCACCGCCGGAACCTGGGCGCCTGCCGACCTCACCTTGCGGCTGACAGGCCACGTCGCTACGGTTGACGCATGAGGGCGATACGCGTTGTCTTCGTTCTGGAGTCGCGGTGACGCCGAGGTGCGAAGATTCCCGGGGGAGCAACCGCCTGCCCGACACGGGCAGGCGCCGCAGCGAAGGGATGTGAAGTGGTGACGGGCACACAGGGGACGACACTGGGAGCCTTCTCGATAAGTCTGGCGGTGAAGGACCTGCACACCTCGCGGGTGTTCTACGAAGCCCTCGGATTCACGATGTTCGCGGGTGACCCCGCGCAGCACTGGATGATCCTCCGAAACGGCACGGCCACGATCGGGCTGTTCCAGGGCATGTTCGAGCGCAACATGCTGACGTTCAACCCTGGCTGGGACGACAACGCCCAGCCGGTGAAGGACTTCACCGACGTGCGCGAGCACCAGCGCCGTCTGCGCGCCAGGGGCCTCGTGCCGGTGAGTGAGGCCGACGAAGGCACCACTGGACCGGCGAGCTTCATCGTCGTCGATCCCGACGGCAACCCGGTCCTCGTCGATCAACACGTGTAGTTGCGGAGTGGCGCCGGCGTTGGACCGGGGCATGGCGCCATGCCAAGATGACACTCGTGGGATCGCCACGGATCGGGTACGTCGTGCTGTGGCTGCTGCTGGCCCTTTCGTGGGCGGCGGCCGCGACGCTCTCGAGTGGCATACCGCCTGCTGAAACACTGCAGTACGGGTTCACGGCAATGGCGGCGGCCGCTTCGATGGGCCTGCTCATCTGGCGATGGACTGCCAGCGTGCCGCTCAACTGGGGCGTGGCTCGTTTCTACCGTGTGCACATTCCGGGACTGGCAGTGTTCGCGACGGTGTATGCGCTGTCGTGGGTCCCCCTCCGGATGCTGCACGAGGGATTCAGGGCCGGCCTCGACTTCTCGTCACCTGCGCTGCCGTGGAACGCCCTGATGGGCTCGTGGCTCTACCTGACGATTGCAGGCGCCGCGTATGCCCTGCGTGGACAGGAGGCGCTGCGTCTGCAGCGGGCGCAGGTTGCCGAGGCCGCCCTGCTCGCACAGCAGGCGCAGCTCGCCGCGCTTCGGTCGCAGGTCAACCCGCACTTCCTGTTCAACGCCCTGCATTCGGTCGGCGCGCTCATCGGCCTCGATCCGCCGAAGGCCGAGGTGGCCGTCGAGCGTCTCGGGGACCTGCTCCGCTACGCCCTCAACGATGCGGACACGGTGCCTCTGCGGCACGAGTGGCGGTTCATCGAGGACTACCTGGCGTTCGAGCGGCTGCGGCTCGGCGAGCGCCTGCGTGTGGTTGACCACGTCGCCGAGGAGGCGCTGGCGGTCGTCGTTCCGCCGCTGTTCCTCCAGCCGGTGGTGGAGAACGCGGTGCGGCACGGCATCGCGGATCGTCCCGAGGGTGGGCGGCTGGAACTCTCCGCGGGTCTCGAAGGGGACCGTCTCGTCGTCAGGGTTCACGACGACGGCGGCAGAGTGCCCGGTGATGGAGGCCTCGGAATCGGGCTGTCGTCCCTGCGGCGCCGCCTCGCCGTGCAGTACGGCGAGGCAGCCGTGGTCCAGGTGCACGACTCCGCGCCAGGCTTCGGCGTGACGATCACCCTGCCGACCGACGGACGGCACCGGGAGGACACGTGAAGAAGCCGGACCAGATCGGCGCGCTGATCGTCGAGGACGAGCCCCTCGCTCGCTCGAGGCTCCGGGAGTTCATCGCGCGCACGCCGTGGCTGACGTGCGTCGGAGAGGTGACCAGCGGAGGGGCCGCGGTGGCCGCCATGGACGAAGTGCAGCCAGACCTCGTGTTCCTCGATATCCAGTTGCCGGGCATGACCGGCATCGAAGTGCTGCGCCGCGTGACGCACCGCTGTGCGGTGATCTTCACGACGGCGCACGATCGGTTTGCCGTGTCGGCGTTCGAGCTCGGTGCGCTCGACTACCTGCTGAAGCCGTTCGCCGAAGGGCGGTTCGCCCGCGCGGTGGAGCGCGCACGACCGTTCATCGCGCTGCAGGCCGGCGTGCCGGCCGCCGAGCGCCTCGAGGAGGCGTTGCAGTCCGTCTCGATGTCACGACTGTTCGTGCGAGACGGCCAGAGAGTGATCCCACTGGCGACCAATGCCATCGAGCGCATCGAGGCCAGTGACGACTACGTCGTCGTGCACGCCGCGGGCCGGTGTTACGAGATGCGCGTGCTGCTGGCCGAGCTCGAAGAGCGGCTCGACCCGCGGACGTTCCTGCGGATCCATCGGTCGCATATCGTGAACCTCGACCACGTCAGGTCGCTGGAGCCCTACGACGGGTCCCGCTTCCAGATCACCATGCGAAGCGGCACACAGATCGTCGCGAGCCGTCAACGATCGGCTCTCCTTCGCCACCTCGCGCGATAGGGGCATGTCGGCGCCGGATGTCACGCGGCGGCTCGCGGCCACACGCTCGGGCCCGTCCCGGCGACGGCGCCGGGACTCCCTGGCAGTGGCACGGCATGGGGCCGGTGGTGCCCGGCCGGTGAACGGCGGCGAGCTCGGAGACGGCGTCAAGCGGCGGAGCGAGTCAGAGCGTGCCTTTACTCCGCGACGGATTGTCGATTGTCAGCAGCCTGGCGCAGGAGCAAGGCGAGGCCGGCGGCCGCGCCGAGGTCGTACGCAAGACACCAGGCCGGCCACCAGGCCGGCACCCCGGCGTTCTCGATCACGTAGCCATGAACGGCATCGAAGACGCCATGGCCGGCCAGCGCCACGACGACGATCCACGCGCTCGACTTGAACCCCGCGACCGCTGCGGCTGCGAACAGCGTCATCACTGCCGACTCGATGACCACCGTCCGAACCGAGCCGCTCATCGCGGCGAACAACACGTAGTATGCCGCGATCACAATCATCACCGTCGGGTAGAACGCTCGATCGCGATCGAACCCCACGACTCTCGCAAACACCGCAACACCCGCCGACAGCACGATTCCGATGACGTATGGCATACAGACTCCAACGGGACCGGCGATGAGCGCCAGGGCAGCCACGAGCCCGCCGATCAGCGATCCGGTGACCATCAGACCGACGTGACTCGTGGCCATGATGACTCTCTGTCAGAGGCCCGGGTGAATTACCGGCTCTCCGCCTGGCCTGCGTTCGCGTGCTGGCGGCCTTTGCAGCTGCACGTCGGGCCGCAGCTGCAGACCTCGCCGCACTGGCAGGAGGCAGCCGGCCGGGCCGCTGGCGTCTGGCAACCGCAGGTGCATTCGGGACTGGTGCAGACCGCGCACGCACAACCGTTCGACTGAGTGGACATGAGAAGCTCCTTGTTCTGTGTTGACGTCATGGCCAACAACGAAATGGAGTCTCGCATCCCGGAGGGCAGCCAGGATTGGATGGAGCGGCTACGGTCCTTGAATGAATCGGCTATTTGGCCACGTCCGCGTCAAGTGCGTGGCGTCCGCGGGCACGGCATCGAACTACACAGCTATCTCGACGGGGTACCCGGCTGGGGCGGAACCGCTCGCAGCGTCACGCCTCCGATTTGCCCGCTGGCCACCGATTTACGGCGACGTTCACGCCGCCTCAATAACAGAGTGTGGCAGAGTCTGTCGGTCTGTCGAATCCGAACGTGGAGGCATTCTGGAGACGGTTGTCGTACTCGACGAGCGGAAGTTGAACTCCCACAGTCAGATAGCGTGCGTCAGGGTCAGGGACTCGCCCACGACACCAATTGCCGCAAGTTGTCGTTTCAGAATGGTTTGTGGCTGGGTGTTCGGGACGATTTCCGCAACTGGTTCATCCGAGCGACGCAATCAATGGATGCCGACGGTGTCAGGGCTGCCGCAGCGGCTCCGCCCAATTGATGATCAGCCGCACCGGTGGCTCCAATGCGCCGTGTCGCTGGCGCGCCAGCATCCGCTGCCCGTCGGGCGTGTAGTCGGCATGGCGACGCGAATCGGTCATCGGGTGGGTTACTGCATCGCCGAAAATTCGACGCGGAGCTGAGACGCGAAGGGTATCGCCGAGCGGCGCCACATCCACAGACATGACCGCGCTGACCAGCGCGTCCTCTTGAATCTCGGCGCTGAAAAACAGCTCACGGCCATCCGCCCGCCACCGCGGATGAGTGCCTGGCGCACGGGTCACCTGCATGCGAGGACCCGGTCCTGGAAAAGCCTGCACGAAGACGTGGTTCGCCCCGCTGTCGGAGTCGACGTACGCGACCCAGCGGCCGTCAGGAGACACCACTGCCAAACGCCCCCTGAAGGGCGGTGGCGTGGGTCCCTCCCCTTTACGCGCCGTCACCGCCTCCATTCGTCCAATCTCGGTGTTGATGAGCACGAAGCGGCCATCAGGTGTCCAGGAGGTCGGCATCATAAACCAGCAGCGCTCGCGGCACGCGTGCAGTTGTTGCTCCATTCCCGACGCGATATCGATGCTGTAAACGCCTTTGCCCTCGCGCCGCGACGAAACGTACGCCAACTGTTTTCCGTCCGGTGACCAGACTCCGTCGGAATCGATGCCGGGTTGCGTCGTGGCCCGCTTGGCGTTGCCAGAAGCCAGATCGACGAGCCAAACGTCCCAGTTCCCCGTCGTCGGATCAATTCGATTCGCGGCGAGCATCTTGCCGTCGGGGGAGAGGGAGGGATTGATGTACTCTGCGCCATTAGGGTTCGAGATTGTTCCGAGGTTTCGCCCCGTCCGATCGAACCAGGTCAGGATGCCATCGACGCCGAGCTTGGGAGTCGCGTGCACGACCACGCCGGTATTGGATGCGGAAAACCGCGTTGGGTATACGACGACGCCGGGATCGACGCGCGGCGCAACCGGCCGTGCCTGTCCCGAGAGGCTCATGGTGCTCAAATCGAGCGGCTGCGCCACCAGATCCGATCCAAGCTGGAATAGTAAATACCCATCGCGATAGCTCGCGACCGACACCGCATTCTCGAGCAGGGTCGTCGTTTCCGGCGAGTCAAGCGAGCCGACGCGAATCGATCCACCGCCTGATTCACGGAGTACGAAATACAGGAACCTGCGCTGGTCAGCGAGAAAAGCCGGCCCCAGACGGACCATCGCGGGCCCCGCATCGTCGTTCAGGGACAACGCCTCCCACTTTCCACCAGACTCGGTGGTGCGGTAGATCGTCGAGCCGGCGGCGTTGAGGATTACTCCATCGGTGCTCCAAGCGCACCCCCACGTACTCCCGTTCGGAACCGCATCGGTAAACAGCACGGACGCCTGCGCGCCAAGATCGAACCGCATGAACTTTGCGTCATGACGCGGATAGAGCAGTTGGCGCCCATCGGGCGACCAGCAGACGTTGCCAGGGGCGGCGTCGGCGAGATGCCTCGACGGTGTTCCATCGAGGGCATGCAGCCAGATGCCGCTCGCCCCAATGCCGCCGGTGACGAGGTGACGCCCGTCGGGCGAAATCGACACCTCGTTCTGCACGCCTATTGGAAACGGCACGTTCAGCGACAGTGCCATGCGGGCCGGCTGGGCTGGAGGCCCGCCGGTGAACGAGGCCGCCAAGAATGCGAGGGCCACGCCGGTGGCAACGGCGCCAGTCCCGGCGGCGGCGCCAAGGTGCCACCAGGGTCTCGCTACTCGCGCGTTCGGGGGCGCCTCTTCTGTGATCGTCGAGACGTCGTCGAGCTCGAGTCGCGCGTCGGCGGCCGATTGCAGACGACGGGCACGATCCTTGGCGAGACACCGACGAAGGAGGCGGCGAACGGACGCCGGCGTGTCCGATGGCAGCGCGGCCCAATCAGGCTCGTCGCGCAACACCGAGGTGATCGTGTCGGTAATATCGGCGCCACTGAAGGCGCGCCGGCCGGTGAGCATCTCGTAAATCACGCAGCCAAACGCCCACAGATCCGCCCTGCGATCGACCGGCCGTCCCCGTGCCTGTTCCGGCGCCATGTACGCCGCAGTGCCCAGGATGGCGCCCTGCAGCGTCATTGCCGGCGACGTGATGACGTCTGTTCCCGAGGGCTGTGTCGTCTCGTCGAGTGGTTTCGCGAGACCAAAGTCCAGCACTTTGACGGTGCCATCGGGGGTGATCCTGACGTTTGCGGGCTTGAGATCGCGATGCACGATGCCGGCGTCATGGGCGGCATCAAGCGCATCGGCGATCTGCCGGGCGACGGACAGCGCCTCGTCCAGCGGCATGGGCCCTCGGACGATGCGCGCGCTGAGATCGTCACCGTCCACCAGTTCCATGATCAGCGCGCGAGTGCCAGCAGACTCCTCGAAACCGTGAACGTGCGCGATGTGCGGATGGTTCAGCGACGCCAGCGTCTGCGCCTCGCGTGTGAAGCGGGCGACTCGCTCGGGATCAGACGCAAAGATATCAGGGAGGATCTTGATGGCGACGTCGCGATTGAGACGGGTGTCGCGAGCGCGATACACCGCTCCCATTCCACCCTCGCCGATTCGCGCGGCGATTTCATAAATGCCGATCCGGGCGCCTGAAGGGAGGGTCACGGCCGGGATTATAGGGTCCGACCCGCCCGTTTCATCAGGCCAATCAGTTGGCTGGGTGTCAGGGACGATTTCCGCAACTGGTTGCTCACCGCGGCGTGAAGGCCTGCACGCCTTCTTGCAGCCGTATCATGCTCGTTCCGGACGTAAAGTCGAGGTCGGCACAGGAGTCCGCGAGGCATGGCGGGCAAGGACAAACAGCATACCAAGGGCGAGGTCTACGACGCCGGCACCCAAGACTCCCGCCGAGACCCGATCCGCGGCGTACAGGATCACCACCGCCAGGCCGAACGAGAGTTTCTCCAGCACACCCACGAGCATCAACGGTCGATAGCGCTGAACGTCGCGCGCAATGACCAGGAACACGATCTGCCACGAGAGTGCGACGCCGATGAACCCGTAGAAGTGTTCGGGACGCGCAATCGGCACCGGAAGACCGAGTCCCCACTCGACGAAGTACTGCGGCAGCAGAACGACGATCCCGTAGATGCCAGCGACAAGAAACACCTGCTTCGCGAACCTGGGTCCGAGATCCATGAGTTTCACCTTGCCAGCGTGTACCAGAGCGCGACTGACCCGTTGCCGAACGTCCGCGCCCGAGTGAGTGTGAGGTTCTGTGGCTGTTTGAGTCGCGCGAGGAAGGACCTGCCGGCACCAAGTGCAATGGGATTGACGACCACCTGAATCGTGTCGACGACCCCCACCTCGGCGAGTTGCGTCACGATACTGCCGCTCCCCAGGATCGCCATGTCGGGGCCTGGCTGGGCCTTCATCCAGCGGATCGTGGTGACGAGATCATCCCTGACCAGCGTCGTGTTGCGCCAGTCGGCCGACGCCAGTGTCCGCGAAAACACGATCGTCGGCAGCGCATTCATCTGCGCGGCCACCTCAGGCATCGCCTCGGCGGCCGCCGGCGTAGGCCACCAAGCAGCCATCATGTTGTACGTCGTGCGACCAAACACCAGCGCGCCGCCGGCTGCGGTGTTTCCTGCAACGAACTCGTGCCATTCAGCATCGTCCGGCGGCTTGTGCGCAAAGCTCATGTCGTCGCGAGCGTCACAGAAGTAGCCGTCGAGACTGACCTGCATGAACGCGCTGAGTTGTCGAGGGCTTGTTGGCGGCATCGTCAGGCTACCGTAGGTGGCGCCAGGTACCGCAGGGAGCCGGGCGTGGTGAGCGTCTCGCCGGTCTCGAGCAACGTCTTGAGCCCAGACAGGATCATCGGCCAGCCGCCGTAAAGCTGCGCGTTCGCGTTGGCACGCAGCTGGTCGTGGGTCACCGTCAACCGGCACGAGTCGCCGACCGGCTCGATCTCCCATGTGACGCGCGACTCCCCTTCGGCCTTCACGTCGTCGCTCCAGAGCGCACGGAACGTCTGCACGAGACGGCGAGGTGCGTCCACTTCGACATTCTCACCTTCGGCGATCTCCGCGCCTGGCGAGGTCGTGACGTCGGTGGCGCGCGCGAGATAACGGGAGCCCGCCGTCCAGTCCGAATGAACGCCGACGCCGAAGGCGTACTTCGACCGCAGCTGTGGGTCGATGATCGCCTTCCACAGACGCTCTGGCGTCGTCTTGATATAGATCTCGTAGACTTTCTCCATACTCTCCTCCTCGAGGTCGTTCTTGAGCCCGGTGAGCATCGCGGCCATGCGCGCGGCGTACTTGTCGATCCACCGGTCGTGAATCTGGCGAATGGGCACGGCGTTCAGGAAATGGAGCTTTTCGCGGCCCCGCCGCTTGGTGACAATCAAGCGGGCGTCCTCGAGTACCCGGAGGTGCTTCATGACGCCGAAGCGAGTCATAGAGAGACGGCGCTCGAGCTGGCCGAGCGTCTGTCCGTCCCGCCGGAACAGCATGTCCAGCAGGCGGCGTCGCGTGGGGTCGGCGAGCGCCTTGAAGACCGCGTCCATGATGATCACGATACGTGACAATATGGTCACATGTCAAGAGTGCCTGGGGGTTCCCGTGTTGAGGCCCTAAATGGGGAGGCCAAGCATCCCCCCTCAGTCATGGAGGCAGAAGACATCTCGTCAGCGCTCCCACCCCACCATTCCAGCGCTCACCTGCTTGAACGGCAGCGAGTCCAACCTGTTCGCGAGTGGGAGGCGACGAGGGACCGTAAGCAGCGCGAGCCCGTTTTTCGGAAAACCGTTGCGACGGATCGAGGCACGCTCACGTTCACGAGCATCACGGAACTCGACCCGGAGCGCCAGCAGCGTCTTCTGTCCGAAACGCACACTCTGGTCAACGACGCCGGCGAACATTCGAGCGACTATCGCTTCGTGATGCGATGTCGGACCAGAACCGAGCTCGAGAGGAATGCGACGTCGCAGCTGACGGCGCCGCTATCCGAGCGCGTGACCCTGCAATTGCGTGATGGCCGGAAGACTGACAACCGGGGAGCGATCACGAGAGCCGCAGCCTCACGCCATGTCCAAGGTCCAGCAACCGTGCGTACTCGATGTGCAGCACGCGACGTGGCAGGTCGCTCTCCGCCTTGGACGACGCATGGACGATTAGCGGGCGCATGACCACGACACCACCGGCCGGAACGGTGCAATCCACAGCGGGGACCTCCGTCGTCAACCGAGCGATGTCCGATTCCGTCAACAGGCCGAGCGTGTGCGTCCCGGGAAGCACGCGCAGCGGCCCGTTGTCTGCACCCGCGTCATCCAGGTGCAGGCGCAGAGCCACCACCTGCGCCAAGGCGGAGGCA
>JBFWQE010000032.1:24875-41353 GCA_050249615.1 Vicinamibacterales bacterium | reverse complement strand
CCGACCGACCGGTCTGCGGGACCGCCGGGCGCGCGTCGCCAACGCTCCGAGCCGACCGACCGGTCTGCGGGACCGCCGGGCGCGCGTCGCCAACGCTCCGAGCCGACCGACCGGTCTGCGGGACCGGCGGGCGCGCGTCGTCAACGCCCCGGGCCGACCGACCGGTCTGCGGGACCGGCGGGCGCGCGTCGCCAACGCTCCGAGCCGACCGACCGGCCTGGCCGCCGGACGGGTCGCGCTTCAGGCCAGGGCCAGACCAGTTGAGGACGGGTAGATGAACGGAAAGTTCGAGCGGCGCACGTTTCTGAAGATGGCCGCCGCGGCGGCGCCGGCCGTGGCCGCGTTCTCGTGCGCGGATCGGGAAGAGGCCGCGCGCCTGGCGTCGAACGGCTTCCCGGTGGACCGCGCATCCATCGAATGGGAGAAGGCGCCCTGCCGCTTCTGCGGCACCGGCTGCGGCGTGATGGTGGGCGTGGAGCAGGGCCGCGTCGTGGCGGTGCACGGCGACGAGGCCAGCCCCGTGAACAAGGGTCTGCTCTGCGTGAAGGGCTACCACCTGCCGGGCCTGCTCTACGGCGAGGACCGGCTGCTGTACCCGCAGAAGCGGAACACGGATGGATCGTTTTCGCGCATCTCGTGGGACGAGGCACTGGACCTCATCGCCACGCGCTTCAAGGAGACGCTGGACCAGCACGGGCCGGGCGCCGTCGGGATGTACGGGTCCGGGCAGTGGACCGTGTTCGACGGCTACGCGGCGCTCAAGTGGGTGAAGGGCGGCCTGAAGAGCAACAACATCGAGCCCAACGCGCGGCTCTGCATGGCGAGCGCCGTCTCGGGCTTCATCACGCAGTTCCAGAGCGACGAGCCCATGGGCTGCTACCAGGACCTGGACGCCGGCGACGACTTCGTCCTCTGGGGCAACAACATGGCGGAGATGCACCCGGTGCTCTTCAGCCGCATCCTCGAGACCCGGCGCGCGAAGCCCGGCACGCGCATCGTGGACATCGCCACCCGGCGCACGCCGACCACGGACTACGCGGACCTGCACGTCCTGTTCAAGCCGAACACCGACCTGGCGCTGGCCAACGGGATCCTGCACCTGCTCGTGGCCGAGGGGCGCATCCACACGCCGTTCGTCAACGAGAACGTCGTGTTCCGCCGCGGCATCGAGGACGTGAAGCAGATCGGCTACGGCTGCTTCGGCGACCAGGCCGAGCGCTACACCTTCGAGGACCAGGGTCGGTCCAGCTCGCTCGACGAGCTCCGCACGTTCCTCGCGCACTACACGCCAGACCATGTCAGCGACGTCACCGGCGTGCCCGTAGAGCAGATCCGTGCCCTCGCCGACCTCTACGGCAACCAGGCGCGCGGCACCGTGAGCCTCTGGTGCATGGGCGTGAACCAGCACGTGCGCGGCACGTGGATGAACAACCTCATCACCGATCTGCACCTGATCACCGGCAAGATCTGCCGGCCGGGTGCGAACCCGCTCAGCCTGACCGGGCAGCCGAGCGCGTGCGGAACCGCGCGCGAGGTGGGCACCTCGAACAACCGCCTGCCGGCCGACATGGTGGTGACCAACCCGGAGCACCGCGCCGAGGCCGAGCGCATCTGGAAGCTGCCGGCCGGGACCATCCCCGCGGTGCCCGGCTACCACGCCGTGGACCTGTTCCGCGCGCTGAAGCGCGGCGACGTGAAGGCGTTGTGGATCCAGACGACCAACCCCTGGGTCACGCTGCCGAACCGCTCGCGCTTCGATCGCACGCCCAACGACGGCTGCTTCGTCGTCGTCAGCGACATCTACCCGACGCCGACCACCGCCATCGCGGACCTCATCCTGCCGGCGGCGGCGTGGGTCGAGCGCGAGGGCGTCTTCGGCAATACCGAGCGGCGCACGCAGCAGTGGAACAAGATGGTGGACCCGCCCGGCGAGGCGCGCGAGGACGCCTGGGCCATCATGCAGGTCGCCAGGCGCATGGGGATGGGACATCTGTTCCCGTGGCCCGACGACAACTGGCACGAGCCGATGTTCGAGGAGTACCGCGAGTTCGGCCTCGGCCATGGCAAGGACCTGGCCGCCTACGCGCAGCTGAAGCAGACGCGGGGGATGATCTGGCCCGTGGTCAATGGCAAGGAGACGCCGTATCGCTACACCGCCGGCTACGACCCCTACGTGAAGAAGGCATCGGGCGCCCACTTCTACAAGGCGAAGGACTACGGCGAGAAGGCCGCCTTCTGGCTGCGGCCGTACCACCCCCCGGCAGAGTCCCCGGACGCGGAGTACCCCTTCTGGCTGAACACCGGCCGCGTGCTCGAGCACTGGCACACCGGCTCGATGACGCGCCGCATCAAGCAGCTGCACCAGGCCGTGCCGGCCGCCTACGTGGAGGTCAACCGCGCCGATGCCGACACGCTCGGCATCAAGAAGGGCGACCGCGTGAAGGTGGTGAGCCGCCGCGGCAGCCTCGAGCTCACGGTGGAGATTGACGGCCGCGGCCGTCCCCCGCGCGGCATGGTGTTCGTCCCGTTCTTCGACGAGTCGGCCATCATCAATCTCGTCACGCTCGACGCGATGGACAACATCAGCAAGCAGCCCGACTACAAGAAGTGCGCCGTGCGCCTGGAGCGGGTGTGAACGTCCACGGGAACACGAAGAGCACGAAGGACACGATGGACGAACACGATCCGGCCTCTCATCGTGCCGTTCTTCGTACCCCGCGTATCCTTCGTGTTCCCGTCGTCACGATCGGCGTGCTGCTCTCGGTCGCGTGCGGCGCGGGCGAGCCCGCCGCCGTGGCGCGCTCGACAGGGGAGCGGGCCACCACGCGCGCCTATGACGGCGCGCCGCCGCCCATTCCGCACGACGACTCGATTGGTTCGTGCATCACCTGCCACGACGACGACGGCGCGGTGATCGCCGGCGTGGGCGTGGCGCCGGCCTCGCCCCATGGCCCCATCGCGGCATCGGGCGCCATGCAGCGCTGCCGCCAGTGCCATGTCCCCACCGAGACGCGCGAGCTGTTCGTGGCGTCCCGCTTCACGGGCCTGCCGCAGGGGCCTTGGAAGGGCTCGCGCGCCACGCCCGGCGCGCCTCCGACCATCCCGCACACGCTGCAGCTCCGCGAGAACTGTCTCGCCTGCCACGCGGGCCCTGCCGCGCGCGCGGAGGTTCGGACCACCCACCCCGAGCGCATCCGCTGCCGGCAGTGTCACGTGCCCGAACAGGGGTTCTGAGGTTCTCGGGTTCTCCGGTTCGCGGGGGCTCGGAGCCTGTCGGGGTTTCGTTCACGGCCTCGGCGGCACCGGCCAGCCCTCGGCCTTGCCGTCCTGCGTCACGGTGGTCGTGACACGAAACAGCTCGCCCTCGGCCGGCGGCAGCACGTACGAGAAGCCGACCGACGAGGAACTGGCCACCGTCGTCCATTGGCCCGTCGAGCGGTCCAACCTGTCCACGGCGTACTTGTACTGCTTCGCCGTGTACCACGGCGCGATACCCAGCCACTTCGACTGCAGCTTCACCACCACCGTCTGCGCATCGCGGTAGTCGCGGTTCACGACCATGGCGTAGTCGCGCCCCTCGCCGTCGCGGAACATCCCCAGCACCGCGCCTGGCCGGCCTTCTTCGCCGATCACCTGCACCCAGTGCTCCTTCGGGAAGCTCCGCGTGCCGGCGGGAAGCGGCGCCGTGTGGAAGACGTCGATCGACGAGAGCCCGGCGAGCACCTGGCCCAGCGGCCGGATCTCCCTGTTGATGGCCGCCACGTCCCGGCCCGCGGGCGTGAGCGCGCCACCGCCGGGAGCGAACACCATGTCGGCGTGGAACCATTCCACGCCCGTCACGCCGTACGCCAGCGACGTGTAGATGCTGTGTCGCAGCCGTCGGTCGTTGTCGGGGAGCCGCGTCTGATCGCCCCACTCGATGCCGGGGTTGGCCGACACTTCGAAGCACGCCGCCAGCGGGATGCCCGCGCGCACCGCGGCTGCACGGAACTGCTCGAGCTTCTCGAAGTAGCGATCGCTGCCCCACCACCACTGGTAATAGTCGAAGCTCAGGAGCGGCGGGCGCGCGTCGGCCATGTAGGCACGCAGGAACTCCCCCGTCGTCGAGAGCATGTTGACGAAGGGCACCTGCCGGGGCGCGGCCTGCTCGAACGCCCGGAAGCGCTGCCCGATGCCCGGGAAGACGGCCTCGGGGAACGGCTCGTCCCCGAGGTGATAGCCCCAGACGGTGGTGTTGGTGGCCAGGCGGGCGGCGTCCGCCGGGTCGGTGGTCTTGATCATCGCCTTGAGGCCGTGGCGTGCGACGACCTCGAGCTCGCCGGGTGTGGCGTCGGCGACCGTGAAGCCCGCGTCGGCCATGGCCTTGACGCGGGCCTCGGTGCCGTCAATCTTCGGCGCCCGCCAGGCGTAGATCCAGAAGTCCCGGGGAATCCCCGCGGCCTGGGCCTGCGCCCGGGTGCCGGGGCTGCCCGGAGCCAGGCCGGACAGGAGGCCCAGGGCCAGGGCGATGGAGGAAGCGTGCCGGACGGAAACCAGTACGGTGCGCATCGCGCCATCATACGCGCGAGCATGTGCGATTCCCGCCGGTCCGCGGATATGACACCGGTCATAACCCGCGGCGGGAGTCGGTGCCAGACTCGCCCTCACGGAAGAGGAGGGCTTCACATGTTCCGACACGTTCTCGTCGCGCTCGTGGCCCTGATGTGCTCGGCGGGCCTCGCCTTCGCACAGCCGAGAATAGAGAAGGCGCCCATCAAGCCCACGCCGGCTTCGGATGCGCAGGGCATGTTCTTCACGTACTGCGCGGTCTGCCACGGTGGCACCGGCGTCGGCGACGGCCCGGCCGCATCGGCGCTGAGCAAGGCCCCCGCGGACCTGACGCGGATCAGCGCTCGCAATGGCGGCCAGTTTCCCGAGATCAAGGTGAAGCGGTACATCGAGGGGTTGGACGAGGTGGCGGCCCATGGCACCCGGGACATGCCGATATGGGGCGACCTGTTCCGGGGCCTCAATCGCGACACGGCGCCGATCCGGATCCAGGCCCTGGCCGACTACCTGAAGTCGATCCAGCAGAAGTAGCGTCGCCGGCGTGCTTCGCGCGAGGGACCGCGGTTTGATCGCCTCGCGCGCGCATGCTACGGTCGACGGGATGACTCGTCGGCAGCTGCTGGCCATCGCGGGCGCCTGGACGTCGTCGGTGGTGCTGGCGCGGGCGCAGCACGGCGGCCCCCGCCGGCGGCACGCGCCACAAACGCCCGAGGAGCTGGCCGGTCCCGCCGACGTCACGCTGCGCATCGGCGAGATGGATCTCGATCTGGCGCCGCGGCGCACCGTCCGCACCCTCGCCTACAACGGACAGGTGCCCGGGCCCCTCGTGCGGGCCCGGCGGGGGCGTCCCCTGACGGTGGACGTCTGGAACGACTCCAGGGAAGAGGACATCGTCCATTGGCACGGCCTCCACATCCCGCCGGAGGTGGACGGCGTGTACGAAGAAGGCACGCCCGGCGTGCCGCCCAGGGGCGGGCGCCGGCGCTACGTCTTCACGCCGGAGCCGGCCGGCACCCGCTGGTATCACAGCCACAATCCTGCCGGGCGCGACCTGGAGAAGAGCACGTACACCGGGCAGTTCGGGATGATGGTCGTCGAGGATGGCAACGATCCGGGCGCCTACGACCAGGATGTCCCCATCCTGCTGCACGAATGGGCCCCGTACCTTCGCCGCAACGGACCGCTCGACGTGGAGTTCAAGTACTTCTCGATCAACGGGAAGATGCTCGGCGCGGGCGAGCCGGTCCGCGTCCGGCAGGGCCAGCGCGTGTTGTTCCGCATCATCAACGCGAGTGCCACGCTGGAGCACCAGCTCGCCCTGCCCGGTCACCGGTTCCGCGTGATCGCGCTCGACGGGAACCCCGTGCCGGCCCCCATGTCGGTTCCCGTCGTGGATGTCGCCCCCGGCGAGCGCGTGGACGCCATCGTGGAGATGAACAACCCCGGTGTCTGGCTGATGGGCGGGCTGAAGGCCCCGCAGCGCGAGGCGGGCCTGGGCATCGTCGTCGAGTATGCCGATGCCTCCGGAGCTCCGCGCTGGGCGCCCCCCGCGCCGTTCACGTGGGATTACACGGTGTTTGGACCGGCCGCGGCCTCCCGCCCGGAGCCCGACGGCCGGCTCGCCATGGCCTTCCGCGCGAGGGACGATGGGCACCACTGGATGATCAACGGGAAGTCGTGGCCCGACACGGACCCGATTGTCGTCGAGCGCGGCAGGCGTTATCGCTGGGTGCTGGACAACCAGAGCGCGGACCCGCACCCGGTGCACCTGCACCGCCATACCTTCGAACTGGTGAGCATCGCGGGACGGCCCACGTCCGGCGTCTGGAAGGACGTCGTCGTCGTCCCGCCCTGGAAGCAGGCCGAGATCGACGTCGTGGCCGACCAGCCGGGGCTGGCGCTCTTCCACTGCCACCAGCAGTTCCACATGGACAACGGCTTCATGGCGATGATGCGCTACGCGGGCTGAGCCGATGGTGCTCGGCCTGATGCAGCCCTACTTCTTCCCGTACCTGGGCTACTTCGACCTCGTGCATCGCTCCGATGTGTGGGTCGTCTTCGACACGGCGCAGTACATCTCGCGCGGGTGGGTGAACCGCAATCGCATCCTGCATCCGGCGCAGGGGTGGCAGTACATCACCGTGCCCGTCGCCCGGCACGCGCTCGACACGCCCATTCGCGATATCGAGATCGCCCGGGGCTCGGCCTGGGCCACACGCATCGAGGGACAGCTCCAGCACTATCGCCGCCGCGCCCCGTACTTCGACGACATCCTGTCGCTCGTGCACGAGTGCCTGACGCCGGACGAGACGTCGCTGCTCCGCCTGAACGTGCGGTGCCTCGCCGGCGTCTGCACGCGGCTCGGGATTCACTTCGAGGGGCGCCTGCTGTCGGAGATGGGCCTGGCCTTGGGGCCGAGAGACGCACCGGGCGACTGGAGCCTGCGCGTCGCCGAGGCCCTTGGCCTGGACGAGTGCCTGAACCCGCCGGGCGGCCGGCACCTGTATGCACCGGAGAAGTTCGCGGCCGCCGGCGTCCGCCTGGCCATCCAGGAGCCGGTCGATTTCCGCTATGACTGCGCGGGCTACGGCTTCGAGGCGTCCCTCTCCATCCTCGACGTGCTGATGTGGAACTCGCCGGCCGACGTCCGCGCGTGGCTGGACCGCCGGCGCGCCCGCGCCTGACCGCTCGGGCTTGCGTGCCGCCGAGGCAGGCGTATTCTTAGGCGACTCATGGTCGAGCGTCCACGCTCATCCGGCCCCACGCGCCCGCCACTGGCCGTGCTGGGCGGCGCGCCGGCTTTCGAGACGCCCCTCCTGACCGGATGCCCGAACATCCTCGATCCGGCGGCGACGGCAGCGCTCATCCGGGACGCCATGGCCCGTCGCTGGCTCACCAACGAGGGGCCGCTCGTGCGGCGCATCGAGGACCGGTTCGCCGAGTTTCAGGGCGTGCGGCACGCCGTGGCGGTCGCCAATGCCACGCTGGGCCTCCAGCTGGCGGCCGCGGCCCTGGGCATCACGGGCGAGGTCATCGTCCCGTCGTTCACCTTCATCGGCACCGTGCACACGATGTCCTGGCTTGGCCTTCGCCCGGTGTTCTGCGATGTCTCCACGGAGACGCACACCCTCGACGCCTCGCGCGTGGAGTCGGCCATCACGCGTGAAACCGGGGCCATCGTCGGCGTCCACCTCTGGGGGCGGCCCTGTGACATCGACGGGCTCCAGCGCGTGGCCGAGGCGCACGGCGTGCCGGTGCTGTTCGACGCGGCGCACGCGACCGGGAGCGCGTGGCGAGGGACCCCCCTCGGCCGCTTCGGCCGCGCGGAGGTCTTCAGCCTGCACGCCACCAAGTCCATCAACGGCCTGGAGGGCGGCATGGTGACGACCGACGACGACGAACTGGCCGAGCGGGTGCGGCGGCTGCGCAACTTCGGCTTCAGCGCCGAAGGCCGGGTGGTCTCCCGTGGCATCAACGCGAAGATGGACGAGTTCTCGGCCGCCATGGCGCTGACCAACCTCGCGGCGTTCGACCGGCTGTCCGCGCACAACCGCGCCATTCGCGAGGCGTATCGCCACGGGCTCGCGGGGTTGCCGGGGGTCCGCCTGTCCGAGCACCCCGCCGGCGACGTGCCATCCAGGCACTACGCCGTGGTCGAAGTCGACGAGGCCTCCCCGCTCGGGCGCGATGCGCTGTGCCGGCTGCTGATCGCGGAGCGCGTCACCCCGCGGCGATACTTCCGGCCCGGCTGTCATCGCAGCCCGCCGTATGCATCCGAGGCGCCGCGGCATTCCCTGCCGGTGACCGATCGCCTGAGCCAGACTCTCATGCAACTGCCGACCGGGCTGCAGATGACCCCGGAGGATGCCTCGACCATCGCGGCCGTGCTGGGGCGCGCGCTGGCCGAGGCGCCGCGCGTGCGGGCCGCGCTGGCTGTTTGACCCCGCGTGAGCTCGCGGGCCTTACGAGGCGAGCACGCCCGCCGCCACCAGCGCGACCATCGAGACGGCCGCCGCCGTCACCGCGTAGGGCAGCTGCGTCATGACGTGGTCCATGTGATCCGAGCCGGCGCCGAACGAGGACAGGCAGGTCGTGTCCGACACGGGTGAGGCGTGGTCGCCGAACAGCCCGCCGCCCACGAGTGCGCCCACGGTGAAGAGCACCTGCGTGTCCACGGCGCCTCCGGACAGATTGAACGCGACGGGCATCACGATGGGCGCCAGGATTGCGTAGGTGCCCCACGACGTGCCGGTGAAGAACGAGACCAGGGCACCCGTGGCGAACGTCGCGGCGGGCAGGAACGCCGCGGTCATCCAGCCCTCGGTGGCCGACACGATGAATTGCTGCGCGCCGAGCGTCTTCGACACCGAATTGATGGCGTAGGCGAGCGCCAGGATGACGATCGCGGGCAGCACGCCCTTGATGCCGGCCATGGCCACATCCATCGCATCGGTGACGCTCTCGAAGTGGCGCCCGAGCGCGAGCGCCGCTGCCTGGTACATCACGGCGGCGAGGAAGGCCTCGAGGATCTTCACCTCGCCAATGGCGAAGAACGATCCCAGCGCGGTCCCAAGCACGATGGCGACGGGAACCAGGAGATACGGCACGAGGCCGGGCCTCCGGCCGGACCTCGGGTGGATGGACTCGAGCTCGCCTCCCGTGAGCGGGACCGCGCCGTCGCGCAGCACCTTGCCCTCCTGGATCGTGCGGGCCTCGGCCCGCCGCATCGGGCCGAAGTGCGGCAGCAGCCCGAAGGCCAGCGCGCCCGCCATGAGCGTGGCCAGCCACCCATAGAGGTTGTACGGAATCGCGCGGATGAAGAGCGCCATGCCGTCGGCCGTCGAGGCAATGGGCCCGTGGCCTACCATCAGCCCCGCGATGTACACGGCCCAGCCGCTCAGGGGCAACAGCGTCGCCACCGGCGCGCTGGTCGAGTCGAGGAGGTAGGCGAGCTGCTCGCGCGAGACGCGGTACCGATCGGTGAGCGGGCGCGCGATCGGGCCGGCGAAGAGCGGGCTGAAATAGTCGCTGAAGAAGACGAACAAGCCGAGGCCCCACGCGAAGCCGGCGGCAGCCCGGCGCGACGTCAGCCGCGTCGATGCCCACGCGGCGAACGCGCCGATGACGCCGGCGCGCAGGTAGAAGGCGATCATCACGCCGACCGCGACCTCGATCATCATCACCCAGATGAAATCGCTCGTGCCGAGGGAGGCCTTGAGGATGGTCGACAGTCCGGTGGCCGGGTCGAGCCCCGCCAGCAGGCCGCCGACGACGCAGCCGGCCAGCAGCGAGAGGGCGGCGTTCCGGGTCCAGAAGGCCAGGCCGAGCGCGAGCACGACCGGGAGGAGCGAGAGCGCGCCGAGCGGCGCGGCGGTGGGCATGGGGAGCTCCCGGTCAGTCGGCCTGGGCCGATTCGGTGGTGGTGATGGTGATGCCGCAGTCGCCAAGGGCCCGGGCGAACGGCGCGAAGGGCACGTCCACGAGCGGCGACCTGATCCCTCCGCCGCGAATGTCACCCCGGACAATCATCTGGGCGCCAATGCTGGAGGTGAAGCCCACCAGGCGGCTCATCGCCGAGAGACCGGTCCGCAGGTCCAGGCGGTCCACCACCTGGTGAATCACCCGTGAGCGGATGCCCTCGCGACTTCCCGCAACCTCGACTCGCAGGATCCCGAGGTCGCGCTCGCCCGGGCCGTACTGCAGCTGCGGCTCCAGCGCGGCCGCCAGGAAGCGCCGGCGGTTCACGGCCACGCCGTCCACCAGCACCGCGTCGTCGTCCAGCAAGTGCAGATTCACCATCGTTCTCCAGAAGGCCGAGTGGCCCGGGTAGCGCATGGCGTAGCGGCCCGCCCGGCGCATGCCTGACGGGTCCACCCCGAGCTGCTGCAGGTAGGGCAGCACGTCGCCGTTGGGAAAGGCCTCGAGGAGGCCGACCTCGTCCACGGCCACCATGTGGCCGTGCTCCGGCGCGAACTGCGCGGTGTCCGGGAGATGGATGACGCGGCCCTCCTGCACGAGGCACGCCGAGCGCAGGTAGGAGCGAAGGACACCCTCGAACGTCCAACTGATCTTGTACTTGAGCGGGTTGTTCGCGGCCGCGGGCTCGGGAATGCCGGCACCGTAGCAGGCGATCTCGGCGATCTGGTCGAAGCGGCGCGCGGCATCGCCCAGCAGCAGCAGATCGATGCCAGGGTCCATGCCGAGTTCGGGCAGCAGCGTGACGCCGCGCTGACGGGCCGCCGCATCGAGCGACCGCAGTTCCGGCGTGACGTAGAACGTGTTGACGAGGGGCACACCGGCCTCGACGGCGGCGTGCGCGACGGCGCCGATGAACGGCACGGGCAGCAGGTCGATGGCGACATCCGGCCGCGCGGCGAAGAGCCGGCCGAGCGCGGTCCGGTCACGTGCGTCGAGCGTCACCCAGGTGATCCGTGATGCGTAACCGCGCTCGCCGGCGAACTGCCGGGCGGCCCCGACGTGGCGGTCCGCGGCGGTGATGGCCGTGACGTCGGGGCTGGTGGCCAGGTGGTGGAGGGCGGCGCGTCCCTGCATCCCCGTGCCGATCACGAGCACGTGCATGGCACGGCATCATACGCGGAGGCCCCGGCCCGCGGCTACGCCTGGCCGTGCCGTTCCTCGAGGTATGCGACGGCGCCGGCGAGGGTGGCGAGCCGAGGGTAGTCGGTCTCCGGGATCTGCACGCCGGTCGCCTTGTGCAGGCCGATGACGAAGTTGAGGAAGTCCATCGAGTCGAGGTCGTACTCCTCGCGCAGCGGTGCGTCCGCGTCGATCTCCATCGCTGCGGTCTCTGGCGCGACCGTTGCCAGCGACTGCCGGACAATGGCCAAAAGGTCCTGGGCGGTCATAGGGCCTCCGGTGCCTGAAGTCGCCGGCCGACGGACGCGAGGAACAGCCCCGCGCGGTGGCCATCCACCGCACGATGATCGAACGAGAGCGACGCGTTCAGCACGGGCCTGGGCTCGATGCGTCCATCCACGACCCACGGGCGCTCGACGATCCGGCCGAAGCCGACGATGGCGACCTGGGGCGGGTAGATGATCCCGAGCACGCCTTCCACGCCCTGGTCGCCCAGATTGGTGACGGTGATGGTCGCGTCGGTGAGCTCCGAACCACGGAGGGCCCCCGACCGCGCCCGCGCGACCAGATCCGAGAGGCCGCGCATCAGCGTGCCGAGGTCACGCTGGTCCACGTCGTGGAGCGCGGGCGAGATGAGCCCGCCGCCGCGCAGCACGATGGCCGTGCCGATGTGGACGCTGGCCGAGGGCTGCAGCCGGTCCTCGAGCCAGTAGCCGTTCACCTCCGGCACCTCCGACACGGCGGTCGCGACCGCCTTCAGGAGCAGCGCCGCCGGCAGCAGCCGGTCTTCGACCAGCCGGCGCTCGTTCTCGGCGCGCAGCCACGCCATTGCCCTGGACATGTCGATGGTGGTGGTCACGTAGGCGTGCGGGATCTCGCGCTTCGACTTCGCCATGGCCGCCGCGATGGCCCCGCGCATCGCCTGCTGGCGGTCCCGGCCGGTGGCCGGCGTGGGCGCGCTGGCAGCAGCAGGCAGCGTGGGGGCGGCGCCCTCGACATCCGCGAGCGTGATGGCGCCGCCGGGGCCGCTGCCTCGGAGGCGCTGGAGATCGACGCCCAACTCTCCCGCGCGGCGTCGCGCGGCAGGGGAGGCGGCCACTCGAGCGCGGGCGGGTGCCGCTGGCGGCGCTGCCGCTCCGGGCGTCGCGGGTGCCGCTGCGGTCGCAGGCGGTGCCGAGGGAATGGTCCGGCTCACCCCGTCGGTCGTCGGCGCCGGTGCGGGCGCTCGCGGGGGGCCGGGCTTGCCGCCCGGCGCACCCGCCGCCCGAATGCGCGCCAGCGTCCGGCCGACGGGCACCTTCTCACCCGGCTGGACGATGATGTCCTCGATCACGCCGTCCTCGAAGACCTCGATCTCGATGGCCCCCTTGTCGGTGTCCACCTCGGCGATGATGTCGCCGCGCGTCACCGGGTCCCCGGCCTGCTTCAGCCACTTGATCAGCGTGCCGGCCTCCATGTCGGCGCCCAGGGAAGGCATGCGGAAGTCACCCATGAGGATCCTCGGGGCCCCTACCGCCCGCCCTCAGCGGCCGTGGCCTGCTTCAGGGCGGCCAGGATGGACGCCGGCTGAGGCACCGCCGCGTCCTCCAGGTGCTTCGGATACGGGATCGGCACCTCCTCGGTGCACACTCGGACGACCGGCGCGTCCAGATCGAAGAACGCCTGCTCGACGATCCGCGCCGTGATTTCCGCGGAGAGGCTTCCGCTCCGCCAGCCTTCGTCCACCACCACCATGCGATGGGTGCGGCGCACCGAGGCGAGGACGGTCTCCATGTCCAGCGGCCGCAGGGTCCGGAGGTCGATCACCTCTGCCGAGACGCCTTCGGCCATCGCCTGCTCGGCCGCCTGGAGCGACTTGAACAGCGATCCCCCGTACGTCACCAATGTCACATCGTCGCCCCGTCGGCGGACAGCCGCGCGATCGATGTCCACCGGACCGGCATTCGCCTCCAGGTCCGCTTCCATGTTGTAGAGGGCCTGGTGCTCGAAGATGAGCACGGGATCGGGATCTTCGAGGGCTGTCCAGAGCATGCCGCGCACGTCCTCGTGCGTGGCCGGCGCCACGATCCGCAGGCCGGGAACGTGGGCGTACCAGCCCTCGAGGCTGTGCGCGTGCTGGGCCGCCAGCTGCCGCCCGGCGCCGGTGACCATGCGGATGACGAGCGGCACGCTGAACTGCCCGCCGGACATGTGCCGGATGGTAGCCGCGTTGTTGACGATCTGGTCGAGCGCGAGGAGGCTGAAGTTCACCGTCATCACTTCGACGATGGGCCGCATGCCCCCGAGGGCCGCGCCGATGCCGGCGCCGACGAACGTGCTCTCCGAGAGCGGCGTGTCGCGGATGCGCTCCGGGCCGAACTCCGCGAGCAGGCCCTTGCTGACCGCGTAGGCCCCGCCGTAACGGCCCACGTCCTCGCCCATGAGGAACACGCGCGGGTCCCGTTGCAGGGCGTCGCGAATGCCCGCGCGCGAGGCGTCGCGGTAGGTCATGCGGCGCGTGCCGGGGGCGCTCACCACCTCAGGCATGATGTGCCTCCAGGGCGCGCGGCGTGTAGACATCGGCCGTGAGGTGCTCGACGGGCTCCCACGTGCCCGCCTCCGCGAAGGCGACGGCCTCCGCCACCTCGCGGGCTGCCGCCTCGTCGATCCGCCGGTGCTCCTCGGCCGTGAGGCCCGCCTCGCGCGCGAGCCGCGCGGCGAACGCCGCGATGGGATCGCGCTGCTTCCACTGCTCGACCTCGGCCTTGTCACGATAGAGCTCGGCATCGAACATCGAGTGTGCGCGGAAGCGATAGGTCTGCAACTCCACGAAGACCGGGCCCTCGCCGCCCCGCACCGCGGCGGCCGCACGCGTGACGGCCTCCTCGACGGCGAGGACATCCATGCCGTCCACCACGTCCGCCGGGATACGGTAGCTGCGCGCCTTCGTCGCGATATCGGTCTGCGCGAGCGCGCGCTCGATGCGCGTGCCCATCGCATAGAGATTGTTCTCGCACAGGAACAGCACGGGCAGCCGCCAGAGCGCGGCCAGGTTGAGCGACTCGTGGAACTCGCCCTCGGCCACGGCGCCGTCACCGAAGAAGCAGGCCGTCACGCGCGGCCGGTCGTTCATCCGATCCGCCAGCGCGAGGCCCACCGCCACCGGGAGACCGCCGCCGACGATGGCGTTGCCGCCATAGAAGCGGGTGGCCGCGTCGAAGACGTGCATCGAGCCGCCGCGCCCCCGGCTGCAGCCTTCCTGCTTGCCGAACATCTCCGCCATCAGCGCCGTGGCCGGGATCCCGCGGGCCAGCGCGTGGCCGTGCTCGCGATACGTCGCCACGATGGCATCGTCCGGGGTGAGCGCCTGCATGGCGCCCACGGCGACGGCTTCTTCACCGATGTACAGGTGCAGGAAGCCGCGGATGTGTCCCGCGCTGTAGAGCTCGGCGCAGCGCTCTTCGAAGCGCCGGATGCGCAGCATCTCGCCGAGCAGGTGGCGGCCGTGCGGCGGATCGACGACGGCGGGCTCGCTCATGAGGGGCCTCCGGAAGGTGTGGTGCTGGCGGCGGGCTCGGGCTCGAGCGTCGAGAGGTCGCCTTCCGGCAGGCCCAGCTCGCGCGCTTTCAGCAGGCGCCGCATGATCTTGCCGGAGCGCGTCTTCGGCAGCCCGGCCAGGAAGTCGATCTCCTTCGGCGCGACGGCTGCGCCGAGCCGCGTGCGTGCGAAGCCAATCAGCTCGAGCCGCAGGCTCTCGCTCGCATCGTGACCGGGCTTCAGCGCCACGAAGGCCTTCACGGTCTCGTAGGCCATCGGGTCCGGCTTGCCGATGACGGCGGCCTCGGCCACGGCGGGGTGCTCCATCAGCGTGCTTTCGACCTCGAAGGGGCCGATCAGGTGGCCCGACGACTTGATCACGTCGTTGTCGCGGCCAACGAACCAGCAGTAGCCTTCCGCATCCATGCGAATCAGGTCGCCGGTGAGATAGTAGCCGCCCGCGAACGATCGGCGATACCGCGCCTCGTCGTGCAGGTAGCCGCGGAACATCGACGGCCAGCCCGGGACAATGGCCAGCTCGCCCACCGTGTCCGGCTCGGTCACGACGTCCACCGTGTCATCACCGGTACGCCGGACGACGGCGATCTCCACGCCCGGGAGCGGCCGGCCCATCGAGCCGGGCCGGACGTCCATGCTGGCGAAGTTCGCGATCATGATGCCGCCCGTCTCCGTCTGCCACCAGTTGTCGTGGAAGGGCATGCCGAACGCCTCGACGCCCCAGGCGACGGCTTCCGGGTTCAGCGGCTCGCCGACGCTCGCGAGGAATCGCAGGTCGGGCGCCGGGAAGCGCCGGGCGAGGTCCACGCCCGCCTTCATCAGCATGCGGATGGCCGTCGGCGCCGTGTACCACACGGTGACGCGTTCGCGTTGCAGGATGCGATACCAGCGCTCCGCATCGAAGTCGGCCTCGTCCACGATGCCGGTGGCGCCGACGGTGAGCGGACCGATGATGCCGTACGACGTGCCGGTCACCCACCCGGGATCGGCGGTGCACCAGAAGCGATCGTCCGGGCGCAGGTCGAGCGCCGTCCTCGTGGTCACGTGGTGCGCGACGACGGCCTCGTGCACGTGCATCGCGCCCTTCGGCTGCCCGGTCGTGCCGCTGGTGAAGTGCAGCAGCGCGAGCGACTCGGCGGCGGTCGGGGGGATGACGAACTGGTCGTCGGCCGCATCCAGCAGGTTGTGCAGGTTGTGCGTGCCAGCCGGCACATCCCCGGCTTCACCCGGAACGACCAGCACGTGCTCGAGGTGGGGCAGTCGGGCCCTGATCTCGGACACTTTGCGCCGGTACAGGGGGGCCGTGGTCACCAGGACGCGCGCCTGTGCCTTCTCCAGCCGCGTGTGGATGGGCTCGGGCCCGAAGGCCGAGAACAACGGCGAGAAGACCGCCCCGCGCTTCATGGTGCCCAGCGCGGCGATGTAGAGCTCGGGAATGCGGGCGCACAGGCTGGCGACCACGTCCCCCGGCTCCACACCGAGCCCGGTCAGAGCGCCGGCAAAGCGCGATGTCAGGCGGCTGAGTTCCGCGTACGAGTAGTCCCGGGTGACGCCCGTCCGCCCCAGCCAGCGAAGGGCAACCTTTTCGCCCAGGGGCCCTCCCGCGTGGCGATCGACGGCCTCGTGCGCGATGTTGAGCCCGCGCTCGCCGGGCAGCCCGTCGAGCATGCGCCGCGCCTCGGCCCATGAGAATTGCCGCCGGGCCGCCTCGTAGTCGGGAAGGTTCGATGCCCGACGCGTCTCGCCCGGCTTGCGAATCACATCCCACGCCACCATCGCACCTCGATTCCGCCCTCGCC
>JBFWQE010000032.1:3262-24775 GCA_050249615.1 Vicinamibacterales bacterium | reverse complement strand
TTGTCTCGGCCGGGAAGCTCAATGTCCGTCGGGATTTCCGCAGTCCTGCCTCACGGAGTGGCGGCTTTTCGGCACCCGCATGATACGGTTCGCGATCTCATCGCGCGGGACGCTCACCCTCAATCGGTACGGGAGTTGCCTCTCGGTCCGTCGAATAGCTCCACGTGCCAGACCTGGCCCATGGCCGAGTTGGCACCGTGGCTGGGATGTCGGAGGCCCCTGGAGGTCACCATGAAGGTCAAGGACGTGATGACGGCGACGGCGCGGACGTGCGGGCCGGGCACGAACCTCGCGGAGGCGGCGGCCCTGATGCTCGATGGAGACTGTGGTTTCCTGCCGGTCGTGGACCGCGGGCACCTCGTCGGCGTGGTGACCGACCGGGACCTGTACATCGGCCTCGCCACGCGCAACAGGCTCCCGTCGGAGCTGACGGTCGGCGAGGTGGTCCAGGCGCCCGCATGGAGCGTCGCGCCTGACGACGATGTGCACGACGCCCTCGCGCTGATGAAGGAACACCACGTGCGGCGCCTGCCGGTCGCCGGTTTCGGCGAAACCGTGCTGGGCGTCATTTCGACGAACGACATCCTGCTGGCCGCGGGGCCGAAGAAGCCCGTGAGCCCGACCGAGGTCATGGATGCGCTGCAGGAGATCTGCGGGCATCATCACCCGGCGCCTCACGTCTCCGTGGCCTGACCAGGCTGGAAGGTTCTTCCCATGGCGCCAATCTGGGAGAGCCCGGAGCGCTTTGCCGATCGCCGCGAGGCCGGCCAGCTGCTGGCCCGGCGGCTGACGGCCTACGCCAACCGGGACGACGTCGTTGTCCTCGGGCTGCCGCGCGGCGGCGTGCCTGTTGCCTTGGAGGTGGCGTCGGCCCTCCACGCGGCGCTCGACGTGTTCGTGGTGCGGAAGCTGGGTTTCCCGGGGCACGCCGAGTTCGCGATGGGCGCCATCGCCAGCGGCGGCGTGCGGGTCCTGAACGAGGAGATCGGCGCCGCGTACATGCCATCGAAGGACGTCATCGACCGCATCGCGCAGGCGGAAGGCGTCGAGCTGGAGCGGCGCGAGCACGCGTACCGCAATGGCCGGGCGCCCGTGGCCATCCAGGGGCGCACTGCGATCCTCGTGGACGATGGCCTCGCCACGGGATCGACCATGCGGGCCGCGGTGGCGGCCGTGCGCCGCCTGAAGCCCGCGCGCATCGTCGTGGCGGTGCCGGTGGCCTCGGTGGAAGCGCGCGACGCGCTGGCCGCTGAGGCCGATGAGATGGTGTGCCTGCGCACGCCAGACCCCTTCTCGGCGGTGGGTCTCTGGTACGTTGATTTCGGCCAGACCACCGACGAAGAAGTGTGCGAGCTGCTCGCCATGGCCACCGGCGGCCGTGCCGAGGCGCCGAAAGGGGGGTGAACGCATGGCTCCGTCACCACAGACCGCCGAGCGCATGCCGATCCAGGTGCGGTCGGGCAGCGATCTGCTCGACGGCGACCTGGTGGTGCCGCCTCGCGCCGCCGGCCTCGTCGTGTTCGCTCACGGCAGCGGCAGCAGCCGGTTCAGCCACCGCAACCGGTCCGTGGCAGAAGTGCTGCAGAACGGTGGCTTCGCGACCCTCATGCTGGACCTGCTGACCCCGGCGGAGGAGGCCATCGACGTCCAGACGCGCGAGTTTCGTTTCGACATCGATCGCCTCGGGCGGCGCGTGGTGGCCGCGGTGGACTGGGCCGCCACCGACCCGCGCGTCGCGGGGCTTCCCATCGCCACCTTCGGCGCCAGCACCGGGGCGGCGGCAGCCATCATCGCCGCGGCCGAACGTCCGGAGCTGGTGCGCGCCATCATCTCTCGCGGCGGACGCCCCGACCTGGCCGGTGATGCCCTGGCGGTGGCGCGGGCGCCCACGCTCCTCATCGTCGGAGGCGACGACGACGCGGTCATCTTGATCAACGAGAACGCGATGCGCGCGATGCAGGCCTCGGCGCACCTGGAAATCGTGCCTGGCGCCACCCACCTGTTCGAGGAGCCCGGCACGCTGGAGCGCGTGTCGTGGCTGGCGCTCGACTGGTGCAAGCGCCACCTGCGGGAGCCGTCGTGACCTCCCGGACCCTTCGGGCATGGCTCCTCGCGGCGGCCACAGCGGTGACGGCCGTGCAGGGGCAGGTCCTGTCGCCGGGCACACCCCCTTCGCAGCCGGCGCCGCAGCTGCCGGTTCAGGCCGAATACATGCGGGCGCACTTCAACCAGGCCATGGTCGTTCACGCGGCGATCATTCGCGGCGACCTGGGTGCGGTTGCGCCCGCGGCCCGCGTGCTGGCGGAGCAGGATCCGGGGGCAATGCCCACCGGTTCGGCCGCGCACGTGAACGCCATGAAGGAGGCGGCCCGGCAGGCCGTCGAGGCGCCGGATATCCTCGCGGCGGGTCAGGCCACGGCACGAATGCTGACCGCGTGCGGCAACTGTCACCGCGCCGTCGGCACGATGCCGGCCCTGGCGAGCCGGGCGCGCCCGCCCGTGGGAGGCGTCGTCGGGCACATGGTCGATCACCAGATGGCGGTGGACCTGATGCTCCAGGGCCTCGTCGTGCCGTCCGACTCGCTGTGGCGGCAGGGCACGAGGGCCATGGCCACGACGCCGCTGCACGCACGCGAGCTTCCGGTCGACTCGAGCGTGCGCCGCGAGCTGGCGCCGACCGAGCAACGCGTCCACCGCATGGCGACCGAGGCCGCCCAGGCCACGGATCCCGTCGCGCGGGCCGGCTTCTACGGGCAGATGCTGGCCGGCTGCGCCGACTGCCACAAGCGCCATCCGAAGATCTGGGGCCCGAAGCCCTTGTAGGGCGTCCGGAGCGCCGGGGCTTCAGCCCCGGCGAACGCGAGAGGACGGCAGTCTTCGTCCCGGCACGCGACTGTTCGCCGTGTGCGGCGTTACCGCGTCGTGAAGGAAATCACGCTTTCGACGTACCCGAACCACAGGTGGTCGCCGCGAAACGTGCCCGTCACCACGCGGCCGCCCTTGATCCAACCCAGGAACCCGTTGAGCGCGACGCGCGGCGTGAGGGTGATATCGGCCCCGGCTTCGACGGCGGTGCCGAGCTTCGTGCTCCCGTTCGAACGGCGCCCGGCGTAACCGAAGGTATTCCCGGAATCGAGCGTGGCGCCGCTGCCGGCATACCAGAGGTCGGCCGCCGAGGCCAGGCCCAGCTGGCGCACGTCGAGGCGCAGGCCCACAGACGTGCGCGGGCGAGCCTGCACCGAGACGAACACGTCGTTCAGGTTCATCGTGCTGTACGCCGCGGTCTGCGCGAAGCGTCGCACGGTGGGCAGGAGGGGAAAGAACGTCCCGTGCGCGTCGTCGGTCGGCGAGTCGTCTCCGGACGCGCGGAACCATCCTCCACGGACCCAGGGCCGCCAGGGCGCCCGCATCCACTGGTAGCCGGCCTCGGTTGCGACGGCAAAGGCACGATGGTCCTGCCCGTACCAGTCACCGGCCTGCCAGGCCGACCAGCCGAACACGTCCAGCTCGCCCGCGCCGGCCGCATAGGCGCCGACGACGACACCGCCGAGCGTGGCCACGTCGATGTTGGCCTCGACGGCGCCCAGCCCGCTGTTGTCGGGGCGCTGGGTCACCGGGCGGTGGTCTGCATAGTGCAGCGCAAAGCCCTGGACCTGCGTGCGGCGTGGTGAGGGCGCGCCGCCGCGCGAGCTGAGCGTGACGCCGCCGACGAACGTGTCGGTGATGGCGGGGCCTGCCACGCGGGCAAAGCCCCCCTGCGTCGGCATGAAGGCAATACCCGTCGCGCGCCAGGACGCCCGCGTGAGGTCCACGCGCACGCCGTCGAAGCCGCGCTGGACGATGGACCACTCGAACTCGCCGACGAGGCGAGCATCCAGCCGCTGTCGCTTCACGGCTTCGATCTTCGGCACGCCGCTCGGCGCCTCGGCGCCCGAGGTGTACGGCATGCGTCCCACCTGCAGGTCCAGGCCGCGCGCCAGCTCAGGGAATCGCACGTGGGCGTAGCGCAGGTAGAGCTGCTGCTGGTTCACGTGGCGGCCGCCCTGATCGAAGTAGAGGGACCCGGTGCCGAACGGGCCGGGATTCGATGCGCGCTCCGGCAGGCCCACGAACCCCACGTGCTGTGCCGCCACCGTCGTCTGGACGCGGGGCCACCGGCCGCGCAACTCGAGCCGCAGACGATTGCCCACGAAGACGTAGTCCGGATCCCCGCCGGTGGGCGCCGGCTCGAAGAAGCGCCACGACTCGACGCGCGTGAGGTTGGCGATGGACGCCTGCCACGTCGGCGCCGGCGCGGCGTCGGCCGCCGGCGCCTGCTCGGCCGCTGCGAGGCCGGCCACGGCCGTCACGGCGAGCCCCAGCGCCATGGCGGCGGTCCGCGCGCGGCGGGGGACCGCCGCGGCTGGCGGCGTGTCGGTCACGGCTTCCTCGGGTGGTGCTCGTGGTGGCTGGTGGACGGTTGTCCCGGGCCCACCAGGACGGTCCCCATCAGGCCGCCATCGGCGTGGTCGAGGATGTGGCAGTGGAACATCCACTCCCCGGGCCGCTCGTTGAAGTGCACCAGGAACCTCAGGGTCGTCTTCATCGGGACGTTCAGCGTGTCCTTCCAGACCAGCGGCTTGACCGGCTCGTCGTTCTCGTCCAGCTGCATGAAGAAGAAGCCGTGCAGGTGGAAGGGGTGGTCCCACTCGGTGTCGTTGTTGACGACCCAGATCTGCTTCTCGCCGAGCCCGGCGAGGAAGGGCTTGGCCTCCCAGTAGGGCACGCCGTTCACGCGGAACTCCGATTCGCCGTCCTTGCCGGCCGGCGGCAGCGTGAGGACGACGGGCACCCGCGTCGCGCCTGCCGGATCCGTGGGCGTGATCGTGCGGCGCACGACCGGCAGCTTCGCGTTCTTGATGGGCGGCTCGTCGGTGAACTGGATGGTGAAGACCTCCTCCACGTCGCGGTACTGCACGCTGCCATAGCCGCGGTTGTAGAGCATCGCGCGGACGACCAGCGTGCTCCCGGGCGCGCCCGTGGGGGTGACCAGCACGTCGAGCCGCTCGCCCGTGGTGATGAGGACCGTGCCGCTCGTCACCGGCTCCTCCTGGATGCCGCCATCGTTGCCGATGGTCACGAACGGCTGGCCGTCCATGTCGAGGAGGAAGAAGCGGCTCTTGGCGGCGTTGACGATGCGCCAGCGCTGTGGCGCGCCGGCGCGGGCCTTCAGCGTGGGACGCACGCGACCGTTCACGAGCACGTACGCGCCCTCGCGCCCGAACACCATGCCGGCCGGGCCGCCGCTGTCGGCCGGCTCCAGCGTGCCCGTCTTGTCGAAGCCGATGTCGCTCAGGACCAGCGTGATCTCGTCCTCGATGCCCACGCCGTCGTCCGGATCCTCCACGAGCAGCGCGCCGTAGAGCCCGAAGCCCACCTGCGCGGCCGACATCACGTGCGGGTGATACCAGTAGAGCGAGGCATCGGGCGTGGTGAAGTCATAGGTGAACGTCTCGCCCTTCTTCACTGGCGGCTGCGAGATGCCGGGCACGCCGTCCATCTCGATCGGCACGCGCACACCATGCCAGTGGATGGTGGTGTCCTCGTCGAGGTTGTTGGTGAAGTGCACGATGAGCCGATCGCCCACCTTGGTGCGGATGAGCGGCCCGGGCAGCCCGCCATCGTAAGTCCAGGCCTTCACGACCTTGCCCGGCGACACCTCGACCTCGGCGAGGCGCGCCTCGAGGTCGATCTCGACGATGGCCGGATCCGGGTTCTTGTCCACGGCCTCGCGCAGCTTGATGGTGGCGTCCCAACCCGCAGGCGCCAGGGAGGTGCCCGGCTGGGCGGTGGCTGCACCCGCGCCCGGCCACAGCACTGCGCCCGCGACGAAGCCGGAGATCGTGAGACAGCGGAGAGTCGTCAGCATGAAATCACCCGCACCATGGGGCCGCGTCACGCGACCAGCGCCCGGCGAAAGAGGACGTTGTTCTCGAGATGGATGTGCTCCATCAGCTCCTGTTCGAGCTGCAGCAGCCCCAGGTACAGCGCCCGCCACGTGGTGCACGCCTCGGCCGGCGGCGTGAGGTCGTCGGTGAGCGACCGCAGCGCCAGCAGGTGCTCGCGGTGATGCTCGTGCTCCAACTCCATGACGTGCACGGGCGCCGCGGCCTGCTCGCCCAGCCCGGACACGATGAGGGGGAAGAGGATCTCCTCCTCCTTGCGGAGGTGATCGAGCAGCGACTCGTGCATGGCCTCGAGCGCGGCGGCCAGGCCGCGCGGGCACGAGGCCTTGTCCCCATGCCGCTGCTCGACCTTCCGGGCCATCGCCCTCAGCTCGGGCAACGCGGCGCGCAGCCGGTGGTGGTAGGTCGTGACGATGTGATCGACGAGGCTGGGCAGGGGCGCCTCGTCCCAGCGGGGGCGGTCGGCGACCAGCGGGTCCTCGGCCTGGATAGCGGCAAGGATGGCATCCGGATCGAGCTGCCGCTCGCGGCAGACCTCGTCAAGGTTGCGGCGTCCCCCACAACAGAAGTCCAGCCGGTTGCGGAAGAACACGCGTGCGGCCCCAGGGTGGGCAACCGCCAGTTCGGCGAGGGTAGTAGAGGCGTTCATGGTCATGTCCCGCAGATCGGAGAGCAGCATCGGTGCCGGGTTCTCAGGCATTGACTGTCAACGAGTTACGGGCAGTGTTATGATTTATTCAACCCCTGCATGTTATCAGAATCGCAACAATGTTGACGAATCCGCAACATGCCGCGGTCTCGCTTGAAGTGCTCCTCGAGATCGCGCACGACCTGACGGCCTCGCTGGCGGCGGCGGACCGGTATGCCCGCCTGATAGCCGCGGTACGGAGGCTCATTCCGTGCGATGCGGCCTGCCTGATGCGGCTCGACGGCGCGGACCTGGTGCCGATGGCCGGCTATGGCTTGACGACGGCGGCGCTGTCGCGCCGGTATCCGCGGCGGGAGCATCCGAGGCTCGACGTCATCCTGAGCTCGCGCGAGCCCGTGCGATTCCCTCCCGACAGCGCGTTGCCCGACCCGTTCGACGGGGCCATCGAGGGCGCGCCCGCGCCGCTCCACAAGGTGCATGCGTGCATGGGCGTGGCGCTCACCGAGGGGGGCGAGGTCGTCGGCGCGCTCACCGCCGACGGGCTCGAGAGCCACCAGTTCGATGCCATCGATCCGCGGATGGTGGCGACGCTCGGGGCGCTGGCGGGCGCGGCCCTGCGGACCTCCGCGCTCATCGAGGCCCTCGAGCAGCGCGCCGATCACCGCAGCCGCGTGGCGAGGGAGCTGCTGCGGAGCGCCGCGCAGTCGAGCGGCGGCGCGCTGCTCGGGTCGAGCGCCGCGGTGGCGAGGCTGCGCCGCGAAATTGCGCTCGTGGCGGCGTCCGACCTCGCCGTGCTGATCACCGGTGAGACGGGCGTGGGGAAAGAGCTGGTCGCGCACCACGTCCACGCCGCCTCGGCGCGTCGAGACGAAGCCCTCATCCACGTCAACTGCGCGGCCCTCCCGCTGTCGATTGCCGAGAGCGAGCTGTTCGGCCACGTTGCCGGCGCCTTCACGGGCGCGACGCGCGACCGCGCGGGCAAGTTCGAGGTCGCCGACGGCGGCACGCTGTTCCTCGATGAGATCGGCGAGCTCTCGCTCGAGATCCAGCCCAAGCTGCTGCGCGTGCTGCAGCACGGCGAGATCCAGCGCGTGGGGAGCGACCGGGCGCACCGCGTCAACGTGCGGGTCATCGCCGCCACCAACCGCGATCTCGAGCGCGAAGTGGCGGCGGGACGCTTCCGCGCCGACCTGTACCATCGCCTGGCCGCGTTCCCGCTCCCGGTGCCCCCGCTGCGCGCCCGGAGAGAGGACACGCCGGTGCTGGCGGCGCACTTCGCCGACGCCGCCGCGCGTCGCCTCGGCCTCGCGGGGGTGCGATTCACGGACGAGGCACGCCTCCAGCTCTTGATGAACGACTGGCCGGGCAACGTGCGCGAGCTGGAGAACGTGATTGGCCGGGGCGTCCTCCGCGCGTCGTTCGGCCACGATCGGTCGCGCGTCATCGAGCTCGGCGCCGCACACCTGGACCTGAGGCCACGGCAGGCCGACGCGCCCGCCACCACCGGGACAGGGGCGGGCAGGGCTGGTGAGCCGGCCGAGTCCGCCGCAGAGGCTCCCCTTGGCGACCGCCTCGCCCGCTTCGAGCGCGATCTCATCCTGGGTGCCGTTCAGCGCAATGGCGGGAACTGGGCGGCCGCCGCCCGCGACCTGGGGCTGCACCGCAGCAATCTGCACCACCGCGCTCGCAGACTGGGACTTAAAAGTTGATAGAGAGACAAAATATGACTTGAAGGTCTTCTAAGATTTGGCGTATGCTTCGGCCATGGGTGGCCCCCGCAACGCCCCACGCATTGCAGCCATAGTTGGCGTCAAGGACGAGGTCGAGCTCATCGGCGCGTCCATCAAGCATCTGCGACAAATCGGCGTCGATCACATCATCGTGGCCGACGCCGGCTCCACGGACGGCACGCTCGACGTGCTCGAGGACGAGCGACGGGCCGGCGGAGTCCTGGTCGCGCACGTGGACCCCGCCACGGTCGTGGATTACGACACCGAATCGGCCCACACCATGGCGCTCGCGCGCGAGTCGGGTGCGGACTGGGTTCTTTTCATGGACGCCGACGAGTTCTTCATCCCCGCCACCGGGTCGCTGAAGGACTGTCGTCACCTCCGGGACGCCGACGTCATCGTCGCCGACCGCTTCAACGTCGTGGTTACGCCGGACCACCTCCTGATGCCGGCGATCCTGGCCCCGCGACATTACGCGCACCTGAGCCTCTTCACGCGGCAGGTTCCGGACTTCCGGCGATACATGGACGAGCGGCCGCACGCGTCGTTCGTGACCGTGCGGCCCGGGCCGAAGGTGATGGCGCGGCCCTCCGTGGCCGATGCGCTCGCGCCCGGCGGGCACGACGTGCACGCCAGCGGCGCCCGGCGCGCCGTTGCCACCGATCTCATCGTCGCGCACGTCCCGTTCACGACCGAGGATCGGTTCGAGCGGAAGGTCGCGAACATCCGGAAGGAAGTGGCGATGCGTCCGGCGTACTTCGCGGGCGGCTACGCCTGGCACTGGCGCCGCTGGGCCGAGATGACGGCGCCCGGGGCCCTGGAGGCCGAGTTCGCGCGCCAGATCACGGACGAGCCCGCCATCGCTGGCCTGCGGCGCGAGGGCGTTCTCCGCTCCGCGGCGGAGCTGCTGGCCGAGCGGGCGCCTGTGCCGGTGGCGGCACAGGCTGTGTCGCTCCGCAGCCGCCTGTGGCACGAGCTCCAGGTGCTCGGCGAGTGGGCGCGACACCCGCAGCACCCGCGCCTGCGGCCGGTGCACTAGGCCACGGCGGTTCCGAACAGCGCCCCGACGGCCGCGGTGGCTCCCATCGCCAGCGCGCCCCAGAACGCCACGTGGCCCGCGCCCACCCATGGCGACGCTCCGCCCACGCCGGCGGCCAGCGCGCCCAGCCCGGCCAGGAAGACGAGCGGGGTCGCGGACACGACGGCCACCATGCTCGTCGGAGGGGTGATGACCACCATCGCGATGGGCAGCGCCGCCCCGACCGCGAACGTCGCGGCCGACGCGAGCGCGGCCTGCAGCGACCGCGCCGCTCGTAGATGCCGGTGAGTCCACGGACACGTATTCTCCGGCCGCCATCGACAGGGCGCGGCGCGCAGCCACCCGATGCGTTCGGTCCGATGCCGCTCCCGGTGGGGCATGCCCGTCGTCCTCGTCGCCCGGATCATGCCATGCGCGGGGGCCGGCCAACTGTGGCAACATGCGCGCATGATGAGACGAGACCTGCTCAAGGGGGCGATTGCGGGCATGGCGGCCTCGGTGGTGGCTCCGGGCGAGGCGCGGGCAACGGACGCCGCGGTGCTGAAGATGCTGGACGATTTCGCCGCGGCCTGGAACCGGCACGACGTGGATGGACTGATGGCCTGCATGGCGGCGGACTGCGTGTTCGAGGCCTCCGCCGGGCCCGACGTCGCGGGCGCCCGGCACGTGGGGCGCGACGCGGTGCGCCGCGCGTACGCCGCCGTCTTCGAGGCGTATGCCGACGCGCGCTGGAACAACCCGCGGCACTTCGTTGCCGGCGATCGGGCCGTGTCGGAGTGGACCTTCACCGGCACCACGAAGGCGGGCGCAAAGGTGGAGGTGAACGGCTGCGACATCTTCACGTTGAAGGACGGGAAGATCGCGTTGAAGAACTCCTACCGGAAACAGCGGGGCTAGCAGCCCGCGGTGAAGCGCCCGCGCTACCGCCCGGGGTCGCCAGGCCGCGAGCCACCCGCGCGTCGGTCCACGTCGCGCATCGCCACGGCCGGCCCGGGAGGACGCGAGCCGCTGTGGAACGTCACGGGCGCGCGGGGCGATTCGTCGACCAGCAGCTGGAAGACGTCCGGGCGCGCGTAGTGGCCGACGGCGTCGAAGTCCATCCGCGCGCGCGCGATGTCGTAGGGGTCGATGGCGGCGGTGAGGATGGTCTCGCCGCTGAAGTCGGGGCCTGCCAGCACCTCGCCCAGCGGGCCGATGATGCAGCTGCCGCCGCGCGAGATCACCGTCTGCGGATCGTCGCCGAACGCGGTCTGGTAGTCCGGCGGGTAATCCCTTCGCCGCGCGAACTGGTTGGCCGACAGGACGAAGCAGCGTCCCTCCTGGGCGATGTGCCGCATGCTGGGCAGCCACGTGGCGCGCGCGTCGGCCGTCGGCGCGCAGTAGATCTCGATGCCCTTCGCGTACATCGCCGCACGGAGCAGCGGCATGTAGTTCTCCCAGCAGATCACCGCGCCCACGCGGCCCAGCTCGGTGTCCACGACGGTGAGCGTGGAGCCGTCCCCGAAGCCCCACACCAGGCGCTCGCTGGCCGTGGGCATCAGCTTTCGGTGCTTGCCCAGGTAGCGGCCATCCGAGCCCAGGAACAAGGCAGTGCAGTAGAGCGTGCCGCCGCTGCGCTCGACGACGCCGACGACCAGGTGGGTGCGGTTCGCGCGCGCCAGGCCGGCCATGCGATCCACGTGCGGCCCCGGCACGTCGATGGCGCTCTCCCAGTGCCGGCGGAACTGCTCGCGCCCCTCGGCGCTCCGCGATCCCACGACGGCGCCGAAATCCAGGCCACGAGGATAGGCGGAGACGAAGGCCTCGGGAAACAGCGTCAGGCTGGCGCCGCGCCGGCTGGCGTCGGCGGTGAGATCGCCCAGCTTCTGGAGCGTGCGCTCGACGTCGAATCCGACCGGGGCCGCCTGTACCACGGCCACCGTGTACGGACCTTTCACCTGCGGAGATGCGCTCAAGGGGGGTCACGCCTCCTCGCGTGTGAGCGTTCTTCGCTGCAAAGGATATACCGCCGCCCCTCGTGTGTGCGAATGGGCTATCGTTCGGGGAGCCTCAATGCCGCGCGCGATTGCGTTCCTGGTTGCTCTCTCGCTCTCATCCCTGGCGTGTCGCCCGACCCCGGCCCCCCCCGAGCACCGCGAGGCCGTCCCGCGGCAGGTTGGGACCTGGCAGGGCACGGGTGATCGCACCCTGGGGTTCGACAGCCAGTCCGGCCGCTTCAGGATTCTCTGGGAAACCCGGCCGGGGGCTGGCGATGGTGACGGCCGCTTCCGCCTGACGGTGCAGAGCGGCGTCAGCGGGCGGCCCCTCCAGGAAGTGGTGAACCATCGCGGCGCCGGGCAGGGCAGCGTGAACTTCGAGGACGATCCGCGGCTCTACCAGCTGCTCGTCGAATCGGACGGGCTGTCGTGGTCGGTGACGGTGGACGAACTGGTACTCGTCGCCCGCCCGTCCCCGCCCTGAGTTCGGCCCCGGGGAGACTTTACTCACCGGGGCGGGCGACCGCCCGGATCGTGTACCCTTTGCGGGTTTCGTCCCGGAGAGCCACGCGATGACCTTACGTGTCCTGACCTTGATTGGCGCCAGCCTGCTGGCCGCCACGACCGTTTCCGCCCAGCGGCCCGCCGATGCGCCGGCGACCGCGCCCTCGGGCACGCCTCCCGACACCGTCATGATCGAAGAGCTCACCTGGGCCGAGGTGCGCGATCTCGTCAAGGCGGGGTGGACCAGCGTGATCGTCGGGACCGCGGGCACCGAGCAGAAGGGCCCGCACATGGCGGACGGCGAGCACAAGTTCGTGATGGCCCATGCGGCCGACAGGATTGCGCGCGCGATGGGCCGCACACTCGTCGCGCCGATCGTCACCTACGTGCCCGAGGGCGGTTGGGAACCGCCGACGGGCCACATGGCCAAGCCCGGCACCATCACGCTGCCCGAGGACCGCTTCGTCGAGCTGCTGGTACACGCGGGGCGCAGCCTCAAGGCGGGCGGGTTCACGAACGTCTACTTCGTGGGAGAGTCCGGGGGGAACCGCACCGGCATGCGCCTGGCGGCCGAGAAGCTGAACGCGCTGTGGCAGGGCAGCGGCGCGAAGGCGTACTGGGTGGACGACTACTACACCAAGGCGCATCGCGAGCAGGAGGCGCTGGCGGCGAAGATTCTCGGCGTCCCGGGCAACGAGGTCGGCAACCACGCCAACATCCTCGACACGTCGGAGCTGCTCTTCGTGGCGCCGCAGCACGTCCGCGCCGATCGCCTCGTGGGCAACGATTACGACAACAACGGCGTCAGCGGCGTCAACCAGTCGAAGGCCTCGCCCGAGATCGGCCGTCAGCTGCTGCAAATCAAGATCGACAACGCGCTGGCGCAGATCAAGCGCATGGCGAGCGGTGCCGAGCCGCCCGTGCCGGCCGCGCCGCAGCCCGGCGGCGGCCGGGGCGGCCGCGCCGCCATGCGTCCCGCGCCTCCCGCGGGCCCCGCCCGCCCGACGATGGAGACGGCGCCGGCGGGCCGGACACCGACGCGCGCGCCGGACACGGTGTTCATCGACGAGCTCACCTGGGAGGAGACGCGCGACGCGTTGAAGGTGGGGAAGACGACCGCCATCGTCCCCATCGGCGGCACGGAGAAGAACGGGTACCACATGGTGCTCGGCAAGCACAATTACGTCGTCGCCCACGCCGCGAACCTGATGGCGCGCAGGCTCGGGAACGCGCTGGTCGCACCCGTCATCCAGTACGTGCCCGAGGGCGATCCAGACCGCCAGAACCCGGGCGCCATCTCGCTGCCCTCGCCCGCTTACGATCAGCTGCTCGACGCCGCGGCGCGCAGTCTGAAGGCGCACGGCTTCACCGACATCCTCTTCATCGGCGACAGCGGCGGCAACCAGGCCGGCATGACGGCGGTGGCCAGCGCGCTCAACGAGGAATGGAAGGGCGCGGGAGCGAAGGTCTACGCCCTGACCGACTACTACGAGGTCGGCCGCGACCACTATCGCGCGTGGATGCTCGCCGCCTTCGGCTACGACGACACCATCGTCGGGAGCCATGCCGGCATCAGCGACACGTCGCAGATGCTGCACGTGCACCCGGCGGGGATCCGGAAGGACCGCATCACGCCCTGGGGCGGCCCGAAGGACTCGGGCGTGACCGGCGACCCGACGCGCGCGACAGCCGAGATCGGGCGGATGGGCATCGAGTTCAAGGTGAACGCGGGATTGGCGCAGTACCGGCTGCTCAAGAACCCGCCGCAACCCAGGCGCGGCGGCCGGCCGCCGGCAGGCCTGCGGTAGGCCCCGCTTCGCGGGGTGGGCCTGCGGTGGGCGCGCCTTCGGCGCGTGGGCCTGTGGTGGGCGCGCCTTCGGCGCGTGGGAACGTCCTCCCAACCGCGAAGCCCACGGCCCGAAGGGCCGCCCACCGCCAGGCCCACGCCGCGCGGCGCCGCCAACTCCTCCTGCGATATCCTTGAGGTTCAGATGTCCACGACGATGACCCGCCTGATCGCGCTGGGGCTGGTGGCGTGCTCCGCCGCCGCGTGCCGTAGCGCCAACGTTTCCGGAGGCCCCGGCCTCATCCAGCCGGGAGCGCCCGGCCAGGAGGGGCGGACGGTCAGCGTCGCCGACTCCACCGACCTCTCGAAGGTGCAGTTCACGCCCGCCGACGTGAAGTTCATGCAGGGCATGATCGGTCATCATCAGCAGGCCATCGAGATGGCGGCGCTCCTGCCCTCGCGGACCAGCCGGGAGGACATGAAGCTGCTGGCCAAGCGCATCGAGGTCTCGCAGATCGACGAGATCCAGATGATGCAGGACTGGCTGCGCGCGCGCGGCCAGACGCTGCCGGATCCCCACGCGCATCACCAGCACGGCGCGACGCTGATGCCCGGGATGCTGACCCAGGAGGAGATGGCGCGGCTCGAGGCCGCGACCGGGGTGGAGTTCGATCGCCTCTTCCTCGAAGGCATGATCAAGCACCACGGCGGCGCGCTGACGATGGTGCGCGAGCTGTTCGGAACGCCGGGCGCGGGCCAGGACGGCGACATCTTCGCGTTCGCCTCCGACGTGGAAGCCGACCAGCAGATGGAGATCGACCGGATGGGAGCCTTGCTCAGGGAGCTGCAGAAATGAATGGTCTGATGAGACGGGTGGGAACAGTCGCCGCCATCGTGGGCGGGGTCGTGCTGGTCGGCGGCGCGCAGCAGCGCCCGGCGGACCCGAAGGATCCGCGAATCGGGCTGAAGGCGGGCCTGTTCGACGCCGGGGTGGCCGCCCGCAACATGGAGCTCACCGCCACGTTGCCGCGACCGCAGGGCTTTTTCGATCCGAAGCAGCCCGCCGGCGAGCCCTCCGGGCCCGAGCGGCCCGAGCCGGCGCCCGCGGCCGAGGGTGGCGCGGCCGCGCCGGCGGCGCCTGCTGCACCAGCCGCACCCGCTGCACCGGCGCCGGGCCAGCCCTCCGGTCCCCGCCCCGGCACGCCCCCCGCGCGCGGCGGCCTGGACTTCGCCAACTCGGACCTCGCCTTCGCCGGCACGCACATGTGGGTGGGCAACTTCCACGGCTTCAACACCTACGACATCGAGGACGCGCGGAAACCGAAGCTGCTGGCCTCCATCGTCTGCCCGGGCGGGCAGGGTGACGTGTCGGTCTACGGCAACCTGCTCTTCATGTCGGTGGAGCAGACGCGCGGCCGCATCGACTGCGGCGTGGAGGGCGTGGCCGAGACGGTGAGCAAGGAGCGGTTCCGCGGCGTGCGCATCTTCGACATCAGCGACCTGCGCAAGCCGCGGCAGGTGGCGGCGGTGCAGACGTGCCGCGGCTCGCACACGCACACGCTGGTGCCGGACGTGAAGGACAAGTCGCGTATCTTCGTCTACGGGTCGGGCACGGGCTCGGTCCGCTCGGGCGAGGAGCTCGAGGGCTGTTCGGGTGAGCAGCCGGACAAGGACGAGAACACCGCGCTCTTCAGCATCGACGTGATCGAGGTGCCGCTGGCCGCGCCGCAGAACGCGAAGATCGTGAACCGGCCGCGCATCTTCGCGGACGAGGCCACCGGCGCCATCGCCGGCCTGTGGAAGGGCGGCGACCACGGCCCCGGCACGCAGCGCACGAGCGTGACCAACCAGTGCCACGACATCACGGTGTTCCCGGAGGTCGGCCTCGCAGCCGGCGCCTGCTCGGGGAACGGCATCCTGATGGACATCTCGGATCCGGTGCACCCGAAGCGCCTGGACGCCGTCTTCGACAAGAACTTCGCCTACTGGCACTCGGCGACGTTCAACAACGACGGGACCAAGGTCATCTTCACCGACGAGTGGGGCGGCGGCACGCGGCCGCGGTGCCGCGCGACGGACCTTCCCAACTGGGGCGCGAACGCCATCTTCGACATCGTGGACGGGAAGATGCAGTTCAAGGGCTACTACAAGATGCCGGCCCCCCAGACCGACACCGAGAACTGCGTGGCGCACAATGGATCGCTCATCCCGGTGCCGGGGCGCGACATCATGGTGCAGGGCTGGTACCAGGGCGGGCTGTCGGTGTTCGATTTCACCGATTCGGCCAATCCCGTGGAGATTGCGTTCTTCGATCGAGGCCCCCTCGACGCCAAGCAGCTCATCACCGGCGGTTACTGGTCCACCTACTGGTTCAACGGCCACATCTACGCCTCGGAGATCGCGCGGGGCATCGACGTCTTCCGCCTGAAGCCGAGCGAGTTCCTCTCCCAGAACGAGATCGACGCGGCGATGCTGGTGCGGCACGAGGAGTTCAACGCGCAGCAGCAGCCGAAGGTCACCTGGCCGGCGACGGCCGTGGTGGCGAAGGCCTACGTCGACCAGCTGAACCGTACGCGCGGCATCCAGGCCGAGCGCGCGAAGGCGGTGGTCGCCGCGATGGACCGCGCGGAAGGCATGCGCTCGTCGCGTGATCGGAACGCGGCGACGGTGGTGCAGCAGCTCGAGACGCTGGCGGACCAGCTGGAGACAGACGCGGCCGCGGCCGCCGGACGCGACCAGGCGCGGTTGAAGGCGCTTGCCGAGACGCTGAAGGGCCGCGCGGCGCGCCTGAAGTAACCGCACGCGCGCCAGGACAAGGGCCCGGCCCGAGCCTTTGAAGGTTCGCGCCGGGTCCTTTCCACGTACGAGGACTGGACGCGACGGCGGGACTCGTTAAGATGCCGTATGGCGCTTGACGCGATCCGCACCTGGCTCGGGCTCGGGGCCGCGCGCCCTGAGACGGCCGAGCCTGCCGCGCTCCGGGAACTGGTCGAGACCCTCGAGCACCTCGAGCCGGATCAGGCGCGCCACCTCGCGCGCTTCGCCTACCTCCTTGGCCGCGTGGCGCACGCCGACCAGCACGTCAGCCCCGAGGAGACGCGCGCCATGGAGGCGCTCGTCGTGAAGGAAGGCGGCCTCACCGCCGAGCAGGCGGTCGTCGTCGTGGGCCTGGCCAAGTCGGCCAACCTGATGTTCGGAGGCACCGCCGACTTCGAGGTGGCGCGGGAGTTCAGCGAGGCCGCCCCCTACGAGGCGAAGCTCGCGCTGGCCCGCTGCCTGTTCCGCGTCGCCGCCACGGACCAGGCCATCTCGATTGCCGAGGAATCCGAGATCCACCGCATCGCGGCTCATCTCAAGATCCTGCCCGAGGACCTGACGGCGCTGCGCGTCTCCCACGCGCGCTTCCTTCCCGGACTGTCATCGCGGCGCGAGTGAAAGGGACGCGGCTCACGCGGCCCAGGTGGCGGTGGTCCGCAGAGGCGTCCCTCCCCGTCGCGGTCAGCCCTCGTCTCCGGCCGGCTCCAACCGCTCGCCGGTGATCAACCCCTTCAACACGAGCGGCCCGATCAGCGTCGTGACGATGGCCATGATGACGACGGCCGAGAACAGGTACGCCACCTCCGGCGGAGGCGGGGCGGGCACCTCGAACAGCCCCGCGCGGAGCGCCACGTCGGCCACGACCAGCTCGACGGCGCCGCGCGCGCTCATCGCGGCTCCGATCCCGATCGACTGCCGCAGGCTGAATCCGGCCGCCAGCGCCGGCAGGGCCGCGCCCGCCAGCTTGCCGGCGAACGCGGCGAGCACGAGGGCTGCGACGAAGCCGGGGACGACCAGGGCCGCCTGCAGGTCCAGGTGCATGCCGACCGAAGCGAAGAACAGCGGGGCGAAGAGGCCGGCGGTGAACGTCGTGAGGCTCGTCTTGATCTTCTCGTAGACTCCGGCGCTCAGCGTGCGCTGGCCGAAGAACAGGCCCGCGAGAAACGCACCCAGGATGAAGTGGAGGCTCAGGGCCTCGGCCAGCAGCGAGAACGTGAGCGCCGCGATGAGCAAGGCGCTGAACTCGAATTCCTGCGCGTGCGCGGCCTTCAGCTGGCGTCCAAGCCACGGGTAGACGTAGCCGCCCACGACGCCCACGATGACGAAGAAGAGCGCCACCCGCCCGGCCAGCCCAGCCAGTTCTGCTCCGGCCGGCACCGTGCCGGTCCGGACGACGCCTGTCAGCACCGCCAGCACCAGCAGCGCCAGCACGTCATCGATGACCGCCGCCGAGACGATGGTCAGGCCGAGGCGGGTCTTGAGCTGGCCGAGGTCCATGAGCACCTTCACCGACACGGGGACCGCGGTCACGGCCAGGGCGGTGGCGACGAACAGGGACTGTGCGAACTTGAAGGGCGAGTCGGGCAGCGCAAGCGATGCGAGGCCGAACCCGGCGGCGAGGGGCAGCAGCATGCCACCGAGCGCGATGCCCAGCGCGGCCCGCGAGGCCCGTGAGAGTTGCCCGGGATGAATCTCGACGCCGGCCAGCAGCATCAGGAAGAACATCGCCAGGTCGGTGAAGCCCCTGAAGACGTCGTTGTCGGCCAGCTCGGACAGGACGGGGAACGAGCCCGAAGACTGCTGGACCAGGAGGCCCAGGCCGATCCCGCCGATGAGCTCGCCGATGAGCTCCGGCGCCCCTGCGCGCCGGGCCAGTTCCGCCGCGACGCGGGCCACCAGCAGCAGCACGAGCAGGATGTAGAGCAGTTCCATCGTGCCTCCAGGAGCGGATGAACGTCTGGAGTGGGAGCCCGGGTGGCCGCTGGCGCGCCGCCCGTCAGGCACGCATCCCCCCACCGTAACACGCAAGCCTCGCGCGCATGCCAGAGGTGGGTCGCTGAATCGGCGCTCACCCGAATTGATGGCGCCGATCCGTCTCTCCGGGCCAGCGACGCGTGTTGCATACTCGTCGGATATGGCCACACACAAGGAACCCACGGACCGAGAAGTGGAAGCCGAAGCCGCAGCCATCTACCCCGACACCAACCCCGGAGCGCCGACACCCGAGGAGATTGCACGTGAGGCCCACGCCATCTACCTGAGCCGCGGCGCCGAACCCGGGCACGATGTGGAGGACTGGCTCGAGGCCGAGCGTCGTCTCAAGGCGGCTCGCGCCGAGAGCCAGCGAGGCGGCTCGTGGCGCGAGCGGGACGCGAACCGCCGCGCACACGGGGGCGACGACCTGAAGGCGTAGCGCCCCTCAGGGCTGTGCGGTCAGCGTGCGGGCGACGAGCCGCGCAAGGCCGATGACGTTCGTCGGGTGGGCGATCGAGTCGGTGCTCCAGACGGACTCCACGCCAGCCGCGCCGAGCGTCGCCGTCCCATCGTCCACGAACAGCGCGTGCGTGATGGCGACGTCCACGCGCGCGGCGCCGGCGTGGAGGGCCGCCCGTGCTGCGGCCGCCAGCGTCCGGCCCGTGCTCGCCACGTCGTCCACGATGACCACGCGACGCCCGGCGAAGCTCATCCGCGGCAGGTGAATACGCACGTCGCGGTCGCCGCGCCGTTCCTTCCGACCGACGGCCCACTCGTCACCGCTCGCGCGCGCAACGGCCTCCACCCACTGGCTCGATTCCCGATCGGGCCCGAGCAGCAGCGCCTCGATGCCATGGGCGTGGAGATGGCGGCCGATGAGCGATGCGGCTGACAGGGTCACCGCGTCGGCGCCGGGGAGCACGTCGTCCAGGCGATCCACGCGGTGCAGGTGCGGGTCCACCGTGATCACGCGGTCGAAGAGCGCGGCCAGGAAGCCGCCGACGTGGCGCTGGCTCACCGACTCGCCCGGCTCGAAGGCGCGATCCTGGCGCATGTAGGCGAGGTATGGGGCCACCAGGGTGAGATGGCGGGCGCCCAGCTCACGCGCGCCGTGCGCCGCCAGCAGCAGCTCCACGAGCTTCTCGTTGGGCCGATCGAGCGACCGCAGGATGGCGACGCGCCGGGGCAGGCGGGACGGCAGCGTGAGCTTGACCTCGCCGTCCGGGAACCGGTGGCGCGCGATTCGGGCCGCGGCCATGCCGGCGGCCCTCGCTATCCGCCTCGCCAGCCCCCGCTCGTCGTCGAAATGGAGCAGCATCAGAACTCTACCGGGAGCTCGGGCGAGGCGTCCTCGACCGGGCCCATCGTGAAGCCGGAGCCGTGGCTCGCCAGCCGGCGGGCGAATTCCAGTTCCGACCCACTGGCCGAGTAGATCCGGTAGAGCGGCTGCCCGCGCGACACCGCGTCGCCGAGCTTGTGGAAGAGATCGACACCGGCGCCCTCCGCGTTCGGCGCCCCGGCAAGCCTGGCAACACGCGCCAGCCGTTCGTTGTCGATGCCCACGACCACGCCGTCGGCGTCCGACACGACGTCGTGCACCAGTGGCGCCAGGCCCGGGCGCCGCCAGTCGAACTCGCGGCGCCCCTGGGCGTCGATGATGGCGTTCATCCTGGCGAGGGCGCGTCCCGAGTCGAGGATGTCGCGCGCCACAGAGAAGCCGTCGCCGCCCCGGAGATCCGGGTCGAACTCGAGGACGCGGCCCGCCAGCCTGAGCGCTTTCAGCCGGAGGTCAGCCGGCGCCGCGGAATCGTTGTTCAGCACCTGCAGCACGTCGCGCGCCTCGAGCGCCGGACCGATGCCCCGCCCGATGGGCTGCCGCCCGTCGGTGATGACCGCGTCGAGCGTGAGGCCCAGGTGCCGCGCCACGTACTCGAACAGCTTCTTGAGCCGTTGGGCCTCGGACATGTGGCGCACCTTGGCCGTCGGCCCGAGAGGGATGTCGAGCACGAGGTGCGTGGAACCGGCGGCGATCTTCTTCGACAGGATGGACGCCACCATCTGTCCGGGCGCGTCGAGCGACAGAGGCCTCGACACCGCGATGAGCACGTCGTCGGCGGGTGACAGGGCGGCGCGCCCGCCCCACACGAGGCAGCCGCGGTGCCTCCGGACGATGGGCTCCATGCGATCGAAGGTGAGCTCGACGTCGGCGAGGCAGGCCATGGTGTTGGCGCTCCCGGCGGGGGAGGTGATGGCGCGGCTGGACGTCTTGGGGATGAGCATCCCGTGCGCCGCGACAATCGGCACGACGAGCATGGAGGTCCGGTTGCCGGGGATGCCGCCGATGCAGTGCTTGTCCACGACGGGCGTCTCGCGCCAGTCGAGCCGGCGGCCCACGCTGACCATGGCCTCCGTCAGGTGGAGCACCTCGTCGTGATCCAGCTCCATCTTGCTGGTGGCGACCAGGAAGGCCGCCAGCTCGATCTTCGAGTAGCGGTGGGCGGCGATGTCGCGGACCATCGCGGTCAGCTCGCCACGCGAGAGCCGCTCGCCCGCGATCTTGCGCTTGAGCGACGCGATGGAAGCCGGCGGCTCGGCGTGGGCGACGTGGACCGTGGCGCCCTCGTCGATGCCGAGCAGGGCGAACGCCTCTTCCGAGAGCCCCAGCTCGCGTTCCCCGACGAGGCGCTCGTCGTCGACGACGTTGAGCACGGCCAGGATCGTGCCGCCGTTGGCTGACACCTCGACCTTGGAGAGCGCCTGGAAGCCCTCGGCACGGTAGACCGGGCAGTCCCGCCGCAGGTAGACGACGTTCTCGCGATAGGTGTCGATCGCGACCCTGCGGGCGGTGAGGGCGGAGGGGGCTGCAATGCCGGGCATCCTGCCAATGGTAGCCGGCGTGCGGGGGCGTTCCCAATTGAACAGACCTCCCCCCGAGGGAACGGGTACGGTTGACGCCTGATGGACATGATTCAACGCGACGTGCAGGGCGTGACGGTGCTGGACCTGGTCGGGCGGCTGACGTCGAGCGACGGGGCCGGCAAGCTTGGCGGGCGCGTGTCCACGCTGGTGGCGGAGGGCCGGACGAAGGTGGTC
>JBFWQE010000032.1:0-3162 GCA_050249615.1 Vicinamibacterales bacterium | reverse complement strand
GATTCAACGCGACGTGCAGGGCGTGACGGTGCTGGACCTGGTCGGGCGGCTGACGTCGAGCGACGGGGCCGGCAAGCTTGGCGGGCGCGTGTCCACGCTGGTGGCGGAGGGCCGGACGAAGGTGGTCACCGAGGCCCTGGCGCTCGCCAGCCTCGCGATTGGTGTCGAGGCGTAGAGGCGTTGTTCGGCACCGGTGCACCGGGCGATCGTTGCGGCGCGCCCTAGATGAGGTCGGCGAGCGAGGCCAGCACGACACCGGCCAGGATGGCCAGGAGGATCGCGACGTCGGTCCACCTGCGGTGAAGCCGCGCGTCATGCGCCCGCCCTCTGGCACGCCAGGCGTCCCAGCGCTGGTCGGCGGTCAGCTCGGTGACGAGCCCCCTGGCGGGGCTCATGGCCGGCGCGCTCCGACCTGCCGGGCCGCTTCGCTCCCCGCCGGATGCTCGACGTCGTGCAGCACCTGCGCGATCGATCCCGAGGGCGCGCTGTTCTTCCACGTCATGTAGGCGACGACGCCCAGCCCAGCCATCACCGCCATCACCCCCGCTGCGAAGAGAATGCTCATGCCCCCATCGTAGGGGGATCTGTCCCGGCACGCTGTTCACTCTTGAACACCTCCGGGGTGCCGGCGGGGACGCCGGCGCAGGCGCATGCTAGAGTCCATCTCCTCCGATGGCCCGAGCCCGCCGCGCCCAGTCGCCTCGATTCAACGCCGAGGCTTTCCTCGATTCGGCCGGGGTGGCCAGCACCGCCGTCACGTTCCCCAAGGGCGCAGTCATCTACGCCCAGGGCGATCCCGCCGACAGCGTCATGTACCTGCGGAAAGGCCATGTGAAGCTGTCAGTCGTCTCGCGGGAGGGCAAGGAGGCGGTCATCGGCATGCTGGGGCCAGGGGAGTTCTTCGGCGAAGGCTGCCTGGCTGGGCAGCGGCTGCGCATGGGGACCGCCACGGCCCGGAATCGTGCAACCGTGATGATCATTCCCAGGCGGACGATGCAGGCCCTGCTGCACGACCAGGCCGGCATGTCGGATCTCTTCATTGCGAAGGTGCTGGCCCGCAACATCCGTATCGAGGAAGACCTGGTTGACCAGTTGTTCAACACCAGCGAGAAGCGCCTCGCCCGGGCGCTGCTCCGCCTGGCGTACTACGGCCAGCCGGATGCGTCGGGCACGGTGGTGCCCGCGATCTCGCAGGAAACGCTCGCCGAAATCGTCGGCACGACCCGGTCCCGCGTGAACGTGTTCATGAAGAAGTTCCGGGCGCTGGGATTCATCGACGACGCGCATGGATTGCGCGTAAATCCCTCGCTCCTGAGCGTGGTCCTGCGCGAGTGAGGCCGGCGACAACAAAACGTTACATAACGGCCGTGAGGGTGTAGTATGTGCCCGTCAGATAGGTCGGACGATCGTGGTCGGACGGCACGAGAACCCGCCATTCGGGAAGCAGTCACGAGGGAGCCGAACGTATGTCACAGCATGAAGGCCTGAACCGGAGATCATTTCTGAGGAACGCCGGACTGGGTGCCCTGGCCGCGGGTGCCGCAGGCGCGGGAGTCCCTTTGTCTGCCGCCGCCCCCGAGTCGCAGGCGTTCGCCCCCGGGCCGAACGGGAAGTTCGACTTCGACGCGCCCTACAACCGGTTCGGCACCAACTCGGTGAAGTACGACCAGCAGATCAGGGTCTTCGGGCCGAACAGCATCGACGTGGGCATGGGCATCGCCGACATGGACTTCCGTGCGGCCCCCTCCATCACCACGGCGCTCCAGGATCGACTCAAGCACGAGAACTGGGGCTACCTCGACATGCCCGACTCGTTCGCCGAGGGCATCATCGCGTGGAACAAGAAGCGCTACGGTGTGGACATCCCGCCGGACCAGCTGGTCATTACGATGGGCGTCCATCCCGGGCTCATCGCGGCGCTCAAGACCTTCTCGCCCGTCGGCAGCAAGGTGCTGCTCACCACGCCGACCTACAACGGCTTCTACGGCGACCTCCGCGCCTCGCAGACCGTCGCGGAAGAGAGCCTGATGAAATTCGTCAACGGCCGGTACGAGCTGGACTTCGACGACTTCGAGCGCCGGATCGGCCCTGGCACCTACTCGTTCATCCTGTGCAACCCGCAGAACCCGACCGGCAACTGCTGGAGCGAAGCGGACCTGATGCGCATCGGGGAGATCTGTCTCAAGCGCGGCGTCATCGTGCTGGCTGACGAGATCCACTGCGACTTCGTCGGCAAGGGCCAGAAGTACACGCCCTTTGCCAGCCTGCCCGACAAGGCCATTGTCAACAACAGCGTCACGTTCAAGGCCGCCAGCAAGTCGTTCGGCCTGGCGGCGCACAAGACCGCCTGGTTCTACTCCACCAACCACGAGCTGATGAAGCGGATCAAGGTGGAGCACCGCGCGGATCTCAATACCCTGGGCATCATCGCCAACCAGGCCGCGTACAGCGGCGGCGAGGACTGGCTGAACCAGGTCGTCGAGTACGTCGACGGCAACCACGCCTTCGCGGTGGACTTCATCAAGAAGAACATCCCCGCCTTCAAGGCCTATCACCCGCAGGGCACGTACCTGATGTGGCTGGACGTGACGGCCCTGGCCGAGAAGATCGACGCCAGGGGCCAGGCCGAGCGGCACAACCGGTCGAAGGCGGCGAACGAGCCCACGCGCACACCGGAGCAGATCGTCGAGCGCTGGCTCGTCAAGAACGCGCGCGTTCACCTGAACGCGGGCCACAGCTACGGCAAGGGCGGCGAGAACCACATGCGCATGAACATCGCCACCTCGCGCCGGACGCTGGAAAAGGCGCTCACCAACATGGCGAATGCCCTGAACTCGCCGACCACCTCGATGCCGGTCTAGCCGGCGGTTCCGGCGTCGCCCATCGGCGGTGTACCATCCAGAGGGCGTGTCCCCCCGGGGACGCGCCCTTCTCGCGTACGGACCGCATGGCCCGCATCCTCATCAACACCTTCGGCTCATACGGGGACGTCAATCCCTACATCGGCCTCGCGCTCGAGCTCCAGCGCCGCGGGCACGAGCCCGTGCTCGCGCTGCCGGCGGTTTACCGGGAGGCCGTCGAACGGGAGGGGCTGGCGTTCCGTGCGGTTCGGCCCGATCTCGACCCCGACGACACGGCCCTGATCCAGCGGATCATGGATCC